>JAYVFW010000393.1:0-31913 GCA_043772715.1 Phormidesmis sp.
CCAGTCGTCATAAAATCGCTGAAATCCTGAGCTAGCGGGTTTGAGCAATTCGTCTTCTGCCAGTCGATCTGCCAACCTGATCCAGCTAATTCGTTCAACCCAGGCATCTCTGATCGGTGGCTCAAGTTCCATGACCCAAGCCGCGTTATCTTCATCCTTGAGCGCATCATCGGCGATCGCGTGATAGTCAGAGGAACCTACTCGGTGAGAAATGGTCGAAATAGTCATAACAAAACGGCAGTAGATGCGTGGACTGACTTAGGGCGTTGAATGAGTTCATAATTCCCACAATTTATTCCGACTATCGAAGTAAAATCACGGTATGTTTGAAACTTCGTCTACGTGTCTTGGATCACGCTAAAAACTGCCTCCACGCGCTGGGAGGCAGAGTTAATGGAGCAAGTTTTGCTTGCCCATGAGATTCCTGCGAGAATATTGGATCTCGGTTCGACCTCTTATTTTGGGGTGGGAAGCCCGACTGCTCTACAGGTGCGCCCTCAAGATCAGTGGATGGCGCTGCTTTTGCTCAGTCCGATCGACGAAGAATCTCCAGACAATGAGAAACGTTAACCCCTATAATAAATGCTGGTTTAGGTCATAGTTATTGCCGCTTCAAGTCGATTGACTGGAATCTGCTTTGACGAAAATTATTACCATCAGTGCGGCTGTCAGGCACCGTTGTTCGAGCCGATGTGAAAATCTCTTCATTCTTTTTTCTCAGTCTGGTCGATCGCACCGCTCATCCCACTTCAAAATATAAATTTTTGCCATGTCACTATTTGATTGGTTTGCAAATCGTCAGAAATCAGGCTCCACTACCTCGCAAGGACAAGAACGAGAAATTGCAGACGGGCTATGGACAAAATGCGAAGCCTGTGGAACGCTGACCTACACCAAAGACTTGCGATCGAATCAAATGGTCTGTCTAGAGTGCGATCACCACATCCGCGTCTTTAGCGACGAACGGATTCGTCAAATCATCGATGCTGAGACTTGGGTGGCGATCGATGAAAGCTTACAGCCCGTCGATCCGCTTAACTTTCGCGCCCGCAAAGCTTACATTGACTACATCCGCGACACGCAAGAGAAGACCAAGCTTACAGATGCGGTGCAAACTGGGCTAGGGCAAATTGACGGGCACCCGATCGCGCTGGGCGTAATGGACTTCAGATTTATGGGCGGCAGTATGGGATCGGTCGTCGGCGAAAAGCTGACCCGACTGATCGAGCGGGCAACCCAACAGCGTCTTCCGGTCGTGATTGTCTGCGCGTCAGGTGGAGCCAGAATGCAGGAAGGAATGCTCAGTTTGATGCAGATGGCAAAAATCTCTGGGGCGTTGCAGCGACATCAAGAAAATTGTCTTCTCTACATCCCTGTGCTGACTCACCCGACAACAGGCGGAGTCACCGCAAGTTTTGCCATGCTGGGCGACATCATTTTGGCAGAACCCAAGGCAATGATCGCCTTTGCAGGGCGGCGCGTCGTTGAGCAAACCCTGCGAGAAAAGCTCCCCGACGACTTCCAAACCTCCGAATATCTGCTGCAACATGGGTTAGTCGATGCGATCGTGCCTCGAACCCAGTTAAAGAAGACCCTCGCTCAACTGATTCGCATACATCAGCCGATCGCGCTCACATCTCCGATCGGGCAGCTACCAAGCATCAAAGCCCTCAGCAAGACCGCACCTGACTAATAATTGTGTCAATTAAGACCAGAACTTAAGTACGGGCATAACACTGCCGTGCCTATTGCTATTGCAAATAACCGCCCTGATTTAATTCACGATCCTAAGTTTCTAGACTGCGATCCCCCGACTCTTCACCAATCTCTGAGATTCGGCAAAGGATTGGGACATCCGCATGATATTGGTATTAAAGAGGGTAATTCTCACTATCAGCAAACATCATCTCTGGGTTTTGCCGATCGAGCCATCGCAACTATAAAAGCTGCGGTGAGCTTCTACAAGCTGTTGAAAAATTCCCGATAACCGATGCCTTGTCTGCTGACAGCCACCCCTGCACAGGTAGCCGTCAACGCTTGAGTGCCGAGGTCGCAATTATAGAATCCATGTGTTGTGTTGTGATGCCGATAACCGAGCCACATTTAAGGAGAACTATGCTTAAAAAATACGTTTGGCTTGCCATAGCCACTGTATTCTTTGCGTTTCAAGTCTTTGTTCAAGATGTCAGCGCCGCAGAATTAGATAAAGCCATTCGGACGGTGCCTCTCAACGAGGGCGGCGACACCACAGTTTTGAGCCTCAAGCAAGTCAAAGAAGGCAAGCGTCTGTTTCAATATGCGTGCGCTCAGTGTCACGCTGGCGGAGTCACCAAAACTGACCCCAACGTCGGTCTTGACCCTGAATCGTTGTCGTTGGCGACCCCTAACCGCAACAACATCGACTCACTGGTGGACTATATGAAAAACCCCACCAGCTATGATGGCACGACCGAAATTGCTGAGATGCACCCCAGCCTCAAGAGCAAAGACAACTTCCCCGAAATGCGGAACTTGACAAACGAAGATTTAGTGGCGATCGCGGGTCACATCTTACTGCAACCCAAAGTGGTGGGCGACAAGTGGGGCGGCGGCAAGATCTACTACTAAACCCTCGGTTCTGCTGACCACTGCTGTTTTCTTGTCCAGAGTGATCGAATGCTGAAAATGCCGAATCGATTTTCGTGGATTCGAGGGGTTTGCCTCTTGGCGATCGTCTGGCTAGGAATGGCGTTGGTCAGCCTCTCGGCTCATGCCACAGATGCTTATGTTGCTCGCTATCTGCAAGTAACCGAGCCGATTTCTTTAGAGCTAAATGATCAAGGAAAAACTCGATCGTTTAGCTTGCCAGAATTGACCGCCGGAAAAAAACTGTTTGAGCAAAACTGTTTAAGCTGTCATGTGGGAGGCGCGACGTTGCCTGACCCCTTGGTGCCGCTGTCGCTCAAAGCTCTGCAAGGAGCAACGCCCCCACGTGACACGATCAATAGTCTCGTCGCTTATTTGCGTCACCCGATGACCTATGATGGCAGCGAAGAAACCTTCTCATGCCGGAAAGTCTCTGAAAATTGGCTCTCTCAGGCTGAAGTAGAAACTCTGTCAGGGTTCATTCTAAGAGCGGCTCAGAAGGCACCCGGTTGGGGCGCTGATCAGTTTTAACGATCGACCACTAGGTTAGGAGATCCGCCTTCAGAAAATTCTCTGTCAGGGTAACTACTGGTTTAAAATGTGAAGTAATTGGAAAAACTAGAATTCCAGCAAAAAATATGAAACTTGTTGCTTCTGTTACGCGCCGTTTCTCTCTGCTGCTTTGCACCGTCCTATTGGTGGTTGGCAGCTTCTTTCTAACCGCTAACCCTGCCTCTGCTGAAACCTATACCGTCAAGATGGGGACTAACAAAGGGTTGGTGTTTGATCCCAAAGTAGTCACCGTTAAGCCAGGTGATACCGTTAAGTGGGAAGTGGGTAATCTGCCTCCTCACAACGTGGTCTTTGATGTCAGCAAAATTCCGACTCAAGACAAAGCTCTGGCAGACAGCTTGTCACACAAAAAACTAGAAAGCGGTGGCAAGTCATTTGAACTGACCATCCCTGCTGACGCTCCGGCTGGTGACTACTCCTATTTCTGTCTGCCGCACCGTGGTGCTGGCATGGTGGGTAAGGTTGTGGTTGCCGCCTAGTTTCTCTGTCCCTTGACGAGATTTGCGGCTCAGGTTCTCCTCGTTCAAGCGGTTGATTGGAAATGCCTGGTAAAGCCTTAGAATGGTTCTATATCAGTACATTTGTTTACAATCTGCGTTTGATAGGGGAGAACTGCTTTGCGAAAATTGCTGACTGTGATGCTGGCGATCGCAATCTTGACATTCACGTTTAACCATCCTGCTTTAGCCGATAAGCCTGATGGTCAACAAATCTTTAATGCCAACTGTTCGGCTTGTCACATTGGTGGCAATAACGTCATTATCGCCAATAAAACTCTGCGAAAAGAAGCGCTAGAGAAATATGGAATGAAGTCTTTAGCCGCCATTAAAGATCAGGTGACTCATGGTAAAAATGCCATGCCAGCCTTTGGTGGTCGCCTGCAAGAAGATGAAATTGAAGCAGTTGCCAATTATGTATTAAACCAAGCTGACAAAGGCTGGTAGCTTACAAAAATTGCTGAACTAAGCTTAAAAACCCTCCAGCTTTTTGGAGGGTTTTTTGTGATCAAAAACTCATTTGTTGGCTCAAGGTGGGGCGAATCTGAACCAAGAACTGGGTGAACGTCAGTTCGATGAGTTCTTTCGCTTCGTTGCTCAGGGATTCAGCCCCCTAAGTCCCCCAATTCTGGGGGACTTAGAACTCCGATCCCCCCAGAATTGGGGGGCTAGGGGGGCGTTCCCGGATTGGCAATCGTCGCGAGAAATCTCATCGAATTCACGTTGGGTTAAAGCCACTTTCTAGAACGTTTTGGTATCGATAAACTACGAGAAGAGTGAAAATCGTCTTGGACGCGATGAGTGAGGCGGCGAGAAACTTGACGCACAACTTGACGAAGAATCCGATCGCCCGTTCGCTGAATGATGGGTTCAGGCAAAGCGTGAATAAATCGCGGAAATTGAATCGTCACCGTTAAATCTAACTGCCACTGAACTTGAGTCATTTTAGCTGAGGCAGATGCGGTCTTGGTCGCGGGATAAACCCCTTCTACGAGTTCCAACGCTGCCCGGAAATCGACATCATAGCCCGATGTAGAATATCCCGGAACCGGAACCGTCTCGATTCGATAGACCCCATCGTCTTGAGGCAAGAGATCTAAGCCAACTTTGGGTTCTACCTCATAGCCAAAGGCCCCAAAACTGCCGATGATTAGCGCATAGCTGTTGCACCCGATCGCGTCTACCTGCATGGGGTGGGCGCAGCGACGAAACCAGGCAGAATGCTCGTCTAAATAGTCAGCAACATTCTGGATGTCAGCATACATATCCATGCTGTCTACACAGTGGGTGCGAAACTGAGTTAGCTCGATCGCGCTTTGAGAACTGTCTGCGGAGGGCAAGTTGAGATCTGAGTGGGGCAGCTGTGGGGGAACGGTTTGAATAAATGGACGATTCGCGATGCGAAGCTCTGAAGGATCGGTCGGTTGGGACTGCATGCACACTTCTCTTGCGTTGGTTGCCTTACATCTATTTCCAGAGTTCCCTGAGGATATTCAATCCTTCACAGCAAATGAGCGACTCCCCCGAAAGTTTATTGAATCTAAATCTTTTAGTGAAAATATGGGGTTCTCTCGGATACCCAACTTAGCAAACATCTAGGGTTTTCTCAGTTGCCAAACCCTAAATTCAGTAATTTCTACAGCATTTCGTCACTCATTACAGTTTGGTCAATTGAAGAAATAGCAACACTGCGTAATCTATCTTAGAATTCATGACAAACGCAACGGTTGATTGAAATCACAAAAGCAGTTGCCATTCGGTTTTGAGATGGGTTGGCTAGAGTCTTACCTTTACTAGATGTCAGGATAGCGACAAGATTGCTAAACCTCCAGTAGCAAACGTTACTAAATATAGAGAGAATTTTCATGAAAGCATTTGTTGCCGGGGCAACCGGAGAAACAGGACGGCGAATCGTGCAGCAGTTAGTCGATCGCGGCATTCCCGTTCGGGCGTTGGTTCGTGATCCTGAATCAGCACAAGCGATTTTGCCATCGGGCGTTGAGTTGGTGACGGGTGATCTGATGAATGCAGAAAGTTTGAAGACGGCGATCGCAGACAGCACAGTGCTATTTTCTGCTACGGGTGCCCGTCCTAGCTTCGATCCGACGGGCCCTTATAAAGTGGATTATGAGGGCACAAAGAATCTTGTAGACGCTGCCAAAGCGACGGGAATCGAGCAGTTTGTCATGGTGTCTTCGCTGTGCACTTCGCAGTTTTTCCACCCGCTCAATCTGTTTTGGCTGATTTTAGTGTGGAAGAAGCAGGGGGAGGAATACCTTCAGAACAGCGGATTGGCTTATACGATCGTGCGTCCAGGTGGCTTAAAGAATGAGGACAACGCCGATGCGATCGTCATGTCGTCTAAAGATACGCTTTCAGAGGGCAGCATTCCTCGTACCAAAGTCGCCCAGGTCTGCGTAGAAGCCGTTTTTCAGCCGAGTGCGCGCAACAAAATTGTGGAAATTGTTGCCAAACCCGATGCAGCAGACAAGCCGTTTGAGGAGCTATTTGCAGCCGTGGCTTAAGGATCTAAAAACCAGTGACAGCCTTCGATCGTTAAATCAGGAATCGATCGAGGGCGGCTTTCAATTCCTCAATTTCGCTCTCGATATTGCCTTCTTTAGCGGCACGAGCAATACACTGAGTCAAATGCTCGTCTAAAATCATCCGAGCCACGCGATCGAGGGCACCTCTCACGGCGGCAACTTGCACGAGCACATCAGGACAGGGACGATTGCTCTGCACCATCGTTTTGATGCCGCGGATATGCCCCTCAATGCGAGAGAGGCGATTCACGACTTTGCGCTGTGACTCCTCGGTGTGAACGTGCGGATGAGCCGCAGAAGAGCCATGAGTGTGAAGGTGATCAGGGTCAGAGTGAGAATCTAGCTCTTGGCTGCGGGGACGATCGGAGGTGGTCATTACAAAGCGCCTCTGAAAAAGTTTTCTAGGGGTATTTACGATCTTAAACTACAGATCGACGTTTCCAAGGTTGCCAGTTACTGAACCACACGGATTTACTCAGGAATTGGCAAAATAGATTTAACGGGTGATCGCAGAACGGTCGATCGTGACCGTTCTGCGATCACCCGTTGTTTTGAACGTTATGAGTTGATGCTATGCAATGCCACCCATCTTCTAGCTTTTTTCGTCGAGTGCAAAGGAGTGTGCTGTCCATTTTTCTAGTTTTAGGGTTGACCCTCTCCTTTCCGCTCTCGTCTCAAGCCGTCCCGTTGGGACTCGTAGACTCAATTCAACCTGCTGAAAAAACCGCAGCGCTACCTCAAAAAGCGACTCAGCCGGGGAGCTTTGTCGCTGAGGCGATCAAGCTTGTAGGAACCGCTGTCGTTCGCATTGACACAGAACGGACGGTGACTCGTCGAGCGACGGTTGATCCCATTTACGAAGATCCCTTCTTCCAGCGCTTTTTTGGAGACGGAGCAATTCCTCAAGCTCCTAGAGAAGAGCGGATGCGAGGTCAGGGTTCGGGGTTTTTGATTGATAAGAGTGGGGTGATTTTGACCAACTCCCACGTGATCAATGGGGCAGACAAAGTAACGGTAACCCTCAAAGACGGGCGCACCTTTGAAGGAAAAGTGCGAGGCTTTGACGAAGTGACCGATCTTGCGGTAGTCAAGATTAGCGGCAATGACGATTTGCCTGTGGCTCCTCTGGCTGACTCAGATCAGGTGCAGGTGGGTGATTGGGCGATCGCCGTTGGAAATCCCCTCGGTTTAGACAACACGGTGACTCTGGGAATCGTCAGCACTTTGAAGCGATCAAGCGCCCAAGTCGGCATTCCTGACAAGCGAATTGACTTTATTCAAACCGATGCCGCGATTAATCCGGGCAATTCTGGAGGGCCGTTGTTGAACGATCGGGGTGAAGTGATTGGCATCAACACCGCCATTCGAGCCGACGCGATGGGAATCGGCTTTGCGATTCCGATCAACAAAGCCAAGTCGATTAAAGACCAACTGGCACGAGGCGAAACGATTCCCCATCCCTATCTAGGGGTGCAAATGACGACGCTGACTCCAGAAATCGCCAAGCAAAATAACAGCGATCCCAATTCGGCGTTTATGGTGCCCGAAGTGAATGGGGTGATTGTGATTCGGGTATTGCCCAATACGCCTGCGGCAGTTGCAGGGGTGCGTCGGGGTGATGTGATTACTCAAATTGATGGGCAAGCGGTCACCAAGGCTGAACAACTACAAGCCGTGGTCGAAACCAGTCGCTTAGGGCAGACGCTCAAGATTCAATTGAGGCGCGGCGATCAAACTCAGCAACTTGCGGTTAAGACGGCTGAGTTGAAGAACGCAGGCTAGAGGGTTTTGGCGGCTAGAACGATCGTGAGAGGGCACGATATGCCGTGCCCCCACCCCGTTCCCTCATGTGGATCGGTCACGTTCGCGAATCAAACTGGTATAACTCTTTTAGATTTGGTAGGGTCGTATGATATCTGCCTGTGCGATCGCAGATTGAGCCGCTTCTTGACTGCTCACGCACAGAAAACTTTGCTTTCAAGTTGTTCCGAGGATCAGCATGGGTGGACTAAAAGGACGAGATTTATTGAGTTTGGCAGACCTCACCGCCGAGGAAATCACAGCGTTGCTTGACTTGGCAGCTCGAATGAAAGCTGGAAAGGTGGACTCGATCGCCCCCAACGGTCACGTTCCAGTGCTGGGATTGCTGTTTTATAAAGCGTCTACCCGCACTCGCGTCAGCTTTACGGTGGCAATGGCTCAACTCGGTGGGCAGGTGATCGATTTGGCAGTTAGTTCAACTCAGGTGGGTCGAGGTGAACCGATTACGGATACGGCGCGAGTGCTCGATCGCTACGTCGATATTTTGGCGATTCGCACCTTTGAGCAGCAAGATCTCGAAACCTTTGCCGAATATGCAAAAATTCCGATCGTCAACGCCCTGACTGATTTAGAGCATCCTTGTCAAATTTTGGCAGATCTACAAACCGTTCAAGAAACTTTTGGGACGCTTTCAGGCTTGACGCTGACTTATTTAGGAGATGGTAACAACATTGCTCATTCTCTATTGTTGGGGTGTGCGCTGGTGGGGATGAATATTCGCATTGCCTCGCCGTCAAACTATCAGCCTAACGAGGCGATCGTGCAGCAAGCCAAAACGATCGCCGCCGGACGGTCTGAGGTGATTTTGACCAGTGACTCGATCGCGGCGACCAAAGGTGCCCAGGTTCTCTACACCGATGTGTGGGCAAGCATGGGTCAAGAAGATCTTGCCGATTCTCGAATCCCGATCTTTCAGCCTTATCAAGTGAATGAGCAGTTGATGACTTATGCAGACAAAGACGCGATCGTGCTGCACTGTCTCCCAGCCCATCGCGGTGAAGAAATCACCGATGGCGTGATGGAGGGCGCTCAGTCTAAAATCTGGGATCAGGCAGAAAACCGAATGCACGCTCAAAAAGCGCTGATGGCGAGTCTATTGGGGTTAGTTTAGAATCTTTTCGTCGATGTATTTCTTCTCAAAAAGCGTTTTCATAAAGCCACGATAAGCCATGCTGCATTCTCACCTTGACGCTGATAACAACGGTCACAAATCGTTTGAATTGCCCGGAGCGCGACCGCACTACACGCCCGATCGTCCGGGTCAAGTTGAGCATATTTTTCTAGATCTGGTGCTTGACATCCCCAACCAGAGCTATCAGGGGGTGTGTCTGACGCGGCTAAACCCGATTCGTGACGGCATCGATCGCCTGACGCTAGATGCCGTCAGCCTCAATATTCAGTCGGTCAAAGTTGCAGAAGTTGAGCAACCCTTTGACTATGATGGCGAACAGCTTCACATTCGTCTTAAGCAACCGACCACGATCGGAAACGTGATTGAACTGGCGATCGCTTATCACGTCGAAAAGCCCCAGCGAGGACTCTATTTCGTCGCGCCCGATCAGCACTATCCCGACAAACCGACGCAAGTTTGGACGCAAGGTGAAGACGAAGATTCTCGTTTCTGGTTTCCCTGCTTTGACTATCCGGGGCAGCTTGCCACTTCTGAGATTCGGGTGAATGTGCCTAAGCAACTGATGGCGATTTCAAACGGAGAACTGATCAGCACTACGACTCAAGGTGACAGCAAAATTTATCACTGGCTGCAAAAGCAAGTTCACCCCACTTATTTGATGACGCTGGCAATCGGAGACTTTGCCGAATTGAAAGACGAGTGGCAAGGCAAACCTGTCACTTACTACGTTGAAAAAGGGCGTGAAGCGCAAGCCCGTCTCAGCATGGGCAAAACGCCCCAGATGATTGAGTTTTTTAGTCAGAAATATGGCTATCCCTATCCGTATCCCAAATACGCTCAGGTCTGCGTCGATGATTTTATCTTCGGCGGCATGGAAAACACCTCAACCACGCTTTTGACTGATCGCTGTTTGCTCGATGAACGAGCCGCGATCGACAACCGCAGCACCGAAACCTTAGTCGCTCACGAGTTGGCGCATCAATGGTTTGGCGATTTGGTAGTGATCAAGCACTGGTCACACGCTTGGATTAAAGAAGGCATGGCATCCTATGCAGAAGTGCTGTGGGTTGAGCAAGAATATGGCACAGACGATGCAGCCTATTACCTACTCGGTGAAGCTCGCAGCTATTTAGATGAAGACGCTTCGCGCTATCGCCGTCCGCTCGTGACGCACGTTTATCGAGAAGCGATCGAACTCTACGATCGTCACATTTACGAAAAGGGAGCCTGTGTCTATCACATGATCCGGGCTGAGTTGGGAGACGACTTGTTTTGGAAGTCGATCGCCACTTTTCTCGATGACAATGCTCACAAAACCGTCGAAACCGTAGATTTGCTGAGAGCGATCGAGAAAGCCACTGGACGCAATCTCACGTTTCTGTTCGATCAGTATGTTTACCGAGGCGGGCATCCCGATTACAAAGTCGCTTACTCATGGGATGGAGACAGCAATCTTGCTAAAGTGACGGTCACGCAAACTCAAGTTAGTGACAGCAATCTCAAAGAATTATTTGATCTGAAGATTCCGATCGGCTTTGGCTTTGTCGATGCTGTCAAAACCTTCACGGTTCGCATTCACGATCGCGAACAAAGTTTCTACTTTCCGCTCGAACAAAAACCGGATTTTGTCAGTTTTGATGTGGGCAATCACCATCTCAAAACCGTGGTGCTGGAGTATTCAATGCCCGAACTCAAAGCGCAGCTTCAGCATGATCCCGATCCGATTTCTCGCCTTTATGCCGTGGAAGCGATCGCCAAAAAAGGCGGGTTAGAAGCCATAAAAATCTTGTCTGAAGCGTTGCAGAAAGATAATTTCTGGGGAGTCCGAGCAGAGATTAGCCGAAATTTAGCCAACGTCAAACTCGATCAAGCCGTCGCAGCCGTGCTGTTGGGACTCAAAGATCCCGAAGCGCGAGTCCGTCGAGCCACCGTGGAGTCTCTAGCGCAAGTCAAAACGCCTGAGAGCTACGAAGCGCTTGAATCCGTGGTTGAAAAAGGAGATGCCAGCTATTATGTCGAAGCGGCAGCCCTCCGAAGTTTGGGGAAAGTTGCAACCTCTGGGTTGGGGGACGCTCCTCAAGAAGAAAAAGTTTTGAAGCTGCTCAAAAGCGTGCTTAAAGAGCGGCAAGGCTGGAATGAAGTGGTGCGATCGGGTGCGATCGTTGCCCTCAGCCACTTAAAAACCTCTGAAGCTGCTTTAAATTTAGTGTTGGAATACACGACGATCGGCGTTCCGCAACCTCTACGTCTAGCGGCAATTCGTGCGCTCGGCGCAATCTCTACTGGACAAAACACGGTTAACCTTGAGCGGATCTTAGAGCGATTGCAGGAATTGTCGAGAGAGACTTTCTTTCTGACTCAGGTGTCAGTTGCTGTTGCGTTGGGGCAAATGGAGACGACTAAAGCGATCGGCATTCTGCAATCACTCGCTGATCAAACGCCTGATGGGCGGGTTCGTCGCATTGCGGAAGAGTCGGTTCAGACGGTGCAGAAAAAAGCGGGTTCTGATCAAGCAGTCAAGCAACTGCGCGAGGAACTTGATCAGCTCAAAAAAGATAATCAGGAGCTAAAAAGCCGTTTGGAAAGTTTAGAAGCAAAGGCTTGACTGTTCTCCTCGCGTTGGCTTCACTGATCTATGTCTCTTGGGATACAAGTTGTACCTGGTGCTACATAAATAACGCTATATCTCCGATAAACTCACTCTTTAGTATGTCTTTGGATATAGGTGTGAGGTTTGATGGTTAGCAAGTCAACAATCTGCAAGTCCCTGTTGCTGTCTCCAATCACGTGGACAGTTTTTTATAGCATTCATTCTCAAGTTGCTCGATCGGAATTAGCGATCGCCGTTCCACAACCTACCGCTACTGCACTTTCTTCAAACGTTTCAACAACGGCAGACTCCGTTATCACTCAGCCAGCAGGCGCGATCGCCCAGCGAGTCTCCAGCACAGACCGCCTGGATGCAGTGCAAGATGTGGCGGCGTTTGATAAACCCGAAGTCGAAACTGATTCGTCGTTAGAACAAGTCACTTCAGTGTCGCAACTGACCGACGTTAGACCCACTGACTGGGCATTTCAAGCCTTGCAATCTCTGGTTGAGCGCTATGGCTGCATTGTGGGCTATCCCGACAAAACCTTTCGCGGCAACCGTGCCCTGACCCGCTTTGAGTTTGCAGCAGGGTTGAATGCCTGTCTCGATCGCGTCAACGAGTTAATCGCTGCCGCAACCGCCGACCTCGTTAAGAAAGAAGACCTAGTAACCCTGCAAAAGCTGCAAGAAGAATTCGCGGCTGAATTAGCCACCCTGCGCGGTCGAGTCGATGCCCTCGAAGTCCGAACTACCACCCTTGAAAAGCAGCAGTTTTCGACGACCACCAAGCTATTTGGCAACGTTTGGGTCAACGTCACGGGTGCAACCGCCGGAAAAGGAGTGCAGTTTGAAGGACCTCCTGGCAGCGAAGGAAATGCGCTAGGACGGTTCTTCGCAACCCGCGCTCCCGCAACAGGGAAACCGACTAGGCTGACGGCTCAAGACCCCAACATTACAATGAGCTTTTTGACTTGGTTGACCCTCTCAACTTCTTTTAGTGGCAAAGACCAGCTAGTGACGCAGTTGGCGGCTGGAAATGGCGTTTCTCCCTATAACCAATATGCGTCGGCTGGTTTTTTTAATGCGTCGGGCGTTCCCTTTTTTGACCAATCAGGCGGTACGGTGAATGGTCGCGCTGATTTCGTGATTCACGATCTGTTTTATACTTTTCCTGTCAACGATGCGGTGAAGGTGACGATCGGACCTCGCATCAACTGGTATCGGCACTTTGATGCCAACCGCTTTAACTTTGTCTTTAACTCAGGTGCCAGTTTTGACACCGCTAACAGCACTCAGTCCAATTCTATTGATCGAGGCTCAGGGGCAGTCGTTGAGGTCACTCTCAGCAAGCAGTTTCGTCTGACTCTAGGCTATTTAGGTGAAAACACAGAATTCTTGCCATCGGAGTTTGGCTTTAACACGTCGAGCAACCCAAAATTTGGTTTATTTGGCGGCACCAACACGGCCTCAGCAGAACTCATTTTCTCGCCTACTGCCAACATCAACCTACGGCTGCAATATAATCACTCTCGCATTCAAGCCTATGGGGGACAAGTTGGCGGCGCGATCGGAGAACCGATTCCTTACGGCTATCTTGACGCGGGTCCTGGTTTCTCAAACGGGGTCGTGAATGGTGGTTTGAGATCTGCGATCGCTGATATGTTTGGCGTAAACTTTGACTGGATGCTAACGCCTGGTTTGGGCGTGTTTGGGCGCTATAGTTTTGCAACCACTAGACTGAACCCGATCGATGAAAAAGTCAGAACTCAATCTTTCCAAGTTGGTGTTGGCTTCCCTGACTTGGGCAAGAAAGGTGCTTTGGGCACGCTCACGTTCTTGATGCCCATGGATATCACTAAGGGACGCACTTTCTTTGCTTCTGGCGGTGGCGATGGTGGCACCCAGTATGAACTAGAATCCTCTTACTTCTATCCGCTCAATCAACACGTTGCAGTGGTGCCGACGTTCTACGCGATTTTTAACGCCAATAACTTTAACAGCAATCCCACCGTTTTTGTGGGTAGCTTGCGGACTCAGTTTAGTTTCTAGAGAGTGAATCGATGTCAGTTCGATGAGTTCTTTCGCTTCGTTCTTCAGGGCTTCAGCCCCCTAAATCCCCCAATTCTGGGGGACTTTGAACTCCGATTTCCCCAGAATTGGGGGGCTAGGGGGGCGTTTCTGGATTGGCAATCGTCGCGAGAAATTTCATCGAATTCACGTTAAAGCGACCCGGTGATAATTGCTCGATGATTTCGTCGTTCTCTCCAGTCAGGCTGGCGGCAAATCGTCGAGCGATCGCGGGCACGATCGCCAGGGGGTTGCTAAATCCTGAAAAGAGGTGAATGCCTTCTATTGCGGGAATTGCACCGACGAGCGGCAGACGATCGCGGCTAAAGGCAATGGTGCAGTGGTGCCAGGTGCCGGGGAGTTTGCCGATTGCGGGTAAGATGGCGCTGATTTTGGTTCGCAAATCAGCTTCGCTTTGGCTGGCAGCGATCGTCGCTTTCGGATCGGTCAGGGTTCGGCTCGTTTGTCCGATCCGAATTCTGCCGTCTAAAAACTGGATGGCTCCGGCATCTAAAATCGCAGGTGCAGGTTCGTGTCCGGGTTCGTTCCAAAGGTCTTCGACTTCAGGCTGAGTTGCGTCGGCTTCTAGCTGAAACCGTTCTGCTGCGGCTGGCATCACCAACGTGCTTAACCTCAAATCGGTGGGAGGCGTTTCGATAATCTCGGCGTGGGTGAAGTATTGCTTGACCCGAATCCCAGATTCTTGTAGCAGTTGGCGGGTAATTCCTCCCGTGCAAATCGCAATGTTAGCGGCGTGTAAGGGGCCGATCGTCGTAGTCACTCCCGTAATCCGACTGGCACCTTCTTTCACAAACCCAGTCACTTGAGCGATTTTGAAGTTGCCTCCCAAGCGCTGCATGGCTTGACAATAAGCCTGAGTCGTCAGTTCGACTTCGATGTGACCATGACGAACGGTTAGCGCTCCTGCGATCGCCGTTGGATTCAGCAATGGTTCTAACCCGCAGGCTTCTGCAACACTCAGCAAATGAGGCGGAATGGCAAAGCTGGCATATTGCTGTACCAGAGCTTGCGGATCGCTGTGTGCGGCAATGGTCAGCAGCAAATCTAGTTCTCGAAACTGGGTGTCTGCTTCTAACTCGGCTGAAAGAATTCGATGCCGCTCAATTCCTTCTGCACAAAGTTGACGAGTCAGAGCGGTAGTTCCCGACCAATAAGCGATGCCGCCATAGCTATAGCGGGTAGCTCCTGTTAAGGGATTGTGTTGTTCTAACAACAGGGTGGAAAATCCTTGTTTTGCTAGCTCGTAGGCAAGTGCAGCACCTGTGATCCCGGCACCGACTACAATCCAGTCATAAGTCGTCATAAGAGGTTAAGGCTTGAAACTATGGGCAGTCTAGAGGGTGAACGGGGCGATCGATTGTCTACTGCTGACATTCTTTATGTCGAGAGAGCGGTCGCTCACAAAGCACTCTCTCTAATCGTAATCCACGATACAAAGTCACCCTAAAGGGGGATGCTTCAATCGTTTTTTGTAGTCAGAGACTTTTGAGCTATAAATTGTACATTTAAGAACTGTTCAGGAGGAAACTTTGAGTCATCAACCTTTTTCGTCTTTGTCTCGTCGTCAAGTGATCCGAGGTTTATTAGCGGCAGGTGCCTTTGGCGCAACCTCGCGGCTCTGGACGGGCTGCACGCCTTCTACGCCCACAGCCAGCAGTGGTGGGGCTTCGCCCGGTGCCTCATCGGCATCGGCAAAAGAATTGGTGATGGGCTTCATCTATGTCGGACCGAAAGACGATTTTGGCTATAACCAAGCTCACTATCAAGGAAAGGAAGGACTCGCGAAATTGGCGGGAGTCAAGACGATCGACCAGGCGAGCGTTCCTGAAACCACGGAGGTGCAGGAAGTGATGCGGAACATGATCGAGCAAGACAAAGCAAATGTCTTGTTTCCCACCTCATTTGGTTATTTCGATCCCCACATCCTCAAACTGGCGGCTGAATACCCAGAGGTGCAGTTCTTCCACTGCGGCGGTATGTATATTGAAGGCAAACACTCCAAAAACGTCGGCAGCTATTTTGGCTACATCGACGAGATGCAATACCTTTCGGGAATTGTTGCTGCCCATACGAGCAAGACCGGAAAACTAGGGTTTGTGGCGGCGAAACCGATTCCGCAAGTGCTGCGAAATATCAACAGCTTCACGCTAGGTGCACGCAGCGTCAAACCCACGATCACGACGCAAGTGGTTTTTACAGGCGATTGGTCGGTTCCGGTCAAGGAAGCCGAAGCCACTAACAGCATGGTCGATCAAGGCATTGATGTGATTACCTGCCATGTAGACAGCCCCAAAGTCGTGATCGAAACAGCAGAACGGCGCGGCATTTATACGGGTGGCTACCACGCAGACCAGATTTCGCTAGCGCCAAAAGGCTATTTAACCGGGGCAGAGTGGGATTGGACGAGCGTCTACACCAACTATGCCAAAACGATTCAAGAGGGCAAAACCTTAATGAACGGCGGAATTCCTCATCTTCTACGAGGGGGTCTAAAGGATGGTTTCGTCAAACTGTCAGCCTACGGTCCTGCGGTGGGTGATCCTGCTAAAAAAGCCGCAGAAGCCGCAAAAGCTAAGTTTATGGACGGCTCTTTGACGATTTATAAAGGCGAACTGAAGGACAACGCAGGCAAATTGCTGCTGCCATCTGGAAAGGAATATGGTCAGAAAGCTGGCGAACTAGAAGCCATGAGCTGGCTTGTAGAAGGGGTGATTGGCAAAACTGCCTAACCAAGATTTTGGAGTTTGGATTTGTAGAGATTGTGGTTTTATGAACGTCAAACACCTCTAGAATTATTGAACCAAAATTCGCAGTTGGTTTTCTAAATTAACAGTCAATCCAAAGTCCAAAATCGCAAAGGAGTTCCACTCACGATGACCCTTCCTCACACGGGTTTCGGCGCACGCTTGCAAAAGCAAAATCGCTTTGTTTCAGCAATCTGGTTATTGAGTGCTTCCTGGGTTAAGCGATCGCGGCTCTTCCAACTAGGTCTAGCAGCGTTTGTCGCGATCGCCCTCATCACCCTGGCTTATCCGTCTCTTGCTCTGCAAGCCACGATCACACCATCGGCTCCTCAATTGGGTGATACCCTCTCGATCATGGTGCAGTCAGATAGCAACCCAACGGTGACAATGGGGGCTAAAACCTATGCGACCTTTGATCAAGGAAATCGTCGGTTTCGGGCACTCTTGCCAACCACGCCGCTCGATCGTCCTGGCAAGCTGTCGCTTCGGGTCAACGACGGGCAAGCCGAGCAAGACCTGACGGTGAATTTAAAGCGGCGATCGTTCCCCACTCAACGCATCTGGCTTCCCCCTGGCAAAGGCGATAACGGGACGGATTTAGAGTTCGATCGCGTGGACGCTTTTAAGCAGATTGTCAGCCCTCAAAAACTCTGGCAGGGAAAACTATTGCGCCCCAATGTGGGCGAGATCACCACAGGCTATGGCGTGCGTCGCTACTACAACGGCGAGTTTGCCAAAGACTATTATCACCGCGGAGTCGATTATGCCGGAAACTATGGGTCTGCCATTATCGCCCCGGCAGCGGGACGGGTTGCCTTAGTCGGTCGTGAATCAGAGGGCTTTAAAATTCACGGGAACTGCATTGGCATCGATCACGGGCAGGGAGTATCGAGCATTTTTCTGCACCTTAGCCGCATCAATGTTAAAGAGGGCGATATCGTCAAGGCAGGGCAAACGATCGGTGCGCTAGGTGGCACGGGAGCGGCGACTGGGCCTCATCTGCATTGGGGCTTATATGTGCAAGGGCTGTCGGTTGACCCAACCCCTTGGCGATATGCAGGCTTTCAATAATGGTTCGGGAGGGGTACGTCATAACGTGCCCCTTTTTTATGCCTAAAGACGATCGTTGCCTCTCACTTGAGAAGGATTAGTTTATCTTCCATTTTCACTATAGTTTCAGTGGAAGTTTATTAAAAAGTTGAGGACAATTATGGCCATTGACGATCTTATTAAAACCGCTAAAGAGGCGCTGCCTAATGTCACACCGACCCCTCCTGGTTTAAAGACCCAATCTTCGGTGCATGATCTCAAGTCTCGCTTAGAGTGGGGCGAACCTGCACTCACAATTTTGGATGTGCGTCCTCGTGAACTGTTTAACGATAGTCATATCATGGGCGCAATGGATTTTCCGCTCGATGAGCTAGTCACCCTGGCAAAGAATAGTCTGGAGTCGGGTCGAGATATTTATATCTACGGCGCAAACGAGCAAGAGACGGCACAAGCGGCTGCGTTGCTACGCGAAGCGGGCTTTCAGGCGGTTGCCGAACTAAAAGGTGGATTAGCTGAATGGAAGGCGATCGGTGGCTCGACTGAGGGCGCGGTCGATGGCAGTGCAGAGCCAGGAGAACACGCTTATAACGTAGTTTCTCAAGTGAAACACCACAAAGATACGCAAAAGCTCGACTTTAAATAACTCGAAATAAGTGTCAAATCTCTCATTTGAGCGGGCAATGGGTAATCGGGGTTATCTATTGCCCATTTTTAACGCAAATTCGACGGCTTCGTTACAGTTTGTCGCGCCCCCTAATCCCCCATTCTGGGAGACTTCAAGCCAAAATTTCCAGTTCAAAGTCCCCCAGAATGGGGGATTTAGGGGGCTGAAGCCGATGACAACGGAGCGAAAAAACTCGTCGAACTGACGTATTTTTAAAGGTGTTTCTGGAATGTGTGGAAGATTTAGTCAAAGTCTAAGGAGTGAAGCGATCGCCGAAGCTTTTCAACTAATCGAGATTCCTGATTGGCAACCTCGCTATAATATTGCCCCCACGCAGATGATCCCGGCGATCGTGGCGGCTGAGAGCGGTAATCGTCAGTTCAAACCACTGCGATGGGGGTTAATTCCGTCGTGGTCAAAAGATCCGACGATCGGAGCAAAGCTAATTAACGCTCGATCAGAAACCGTGGCAGAAAAGCCTTCGTTTCGGTCTGCCTTCAAACAACGTCGCTGTCTGATTTTGGCAGATGGCTTTTATGAGTGGCGCAAGCAGTCGGGCAAGAAGCAACCGTTCTATTTTCGATTAGAGAATGGCAGTCCTTTTGCCTTTGCGGGTTTGTGGGAGCGCTGGGACTCAGAAGATTCCAGGCTAGAAACCTGTACAATTTTGACTACAGAGGCAAATCAGACCGTGGCTCAGGTACACGATCGGATGCCCGTCATTCTCAAAGCAGACAGTTACGATCGCTGGCTTGATCCATCTCAGCCTCCAGCACTGCTACAGGAACTTTTACGCCCTTATGATAGTGATCTCATGACCGCCTACCCAGTCAGCTTAAGCGTCAATAGCCCCTGGAACGATACGCCAGACTGCACTGCTCCGCTTGCTGAACCGATTGCAATTTAACGGGTTGCTTCACGCGAATTTGAAGGATCGGCGCTCATTTCATGCACCGCGTTAGGCAGCGTTGCCAAGCGAGGATCAGGGGGAAACGCCATTTCCTCGATCGCACCCGGCTCTCCGAGCTTCTTAGACTGTCCATCGTTAAACGACACCATGACCCCGCCAGCATTGCCAGCCCGAACCACGACTTGCTGATTGGCAACCCAAGCGCGTTGAGTTCCTTCTGGGAGAACGCCTTCAAACTCAGTTTTGCCATCCGCCACTACGCGCACCCAAGATTGAGCGGTTAGCATCACGCCGACTCGTACCGCTTTTTGGGTTCCAGGCTGCTTTTGAGCGGTTGCCTTTGCTACGTTTTGCAAGGGGTTGACAGGACCGATCGGGGTCGGAGCCGTCGGCTGCATCTTCATGTCTGCATTTGCCAGCTCAGGTTGACGCATTGAGCGATTGAGAAAGTAAGACAGCCCATTAACCGCAGAAATGATCAACAGCATATAGATCAGATAGAGATGCACCGGGCGCAGATGCGCTCCTGGTAAGCTCCGCCAAGACGGACGATAATCAGGAAGCTTATAAGAGGTCGGAAATGTGCTGGCGAATTCGACTCCATTTAAGCCGATCGCGTCAGCATACTGGCGAATAAAACTTTGAATGTAGACAGACTCAGGCAAATCTTCTAGTCTGCCCTGCTCGATCGCCTCTAGCAGACGCGGCTGAATTCGAGTTTTGCTGGCAATTTGTTCTAAAGAAATCTCTTGCTGCTGTCGCAATTCGCACAACTGCAACCCCATCTCTGCTAGCCGTTCTGCCTGGTCTCGATTGGTTTGGAGGGTTTGCTTATTCATCCGCTATGCTCTTGGATCTCTGCTGATGACCCGATAGATGTTAGGTCGATTCGGTCTTTTAACAATTGGATCTCAAAACTCTCTAAGGGGCGATAAGCACCACTGGGCGAGAAAGGTTTGCCGGGAGGACTTAGTTGAATAGAGGCGATCGCGGTGCGGTGAAGCTCAAGGACGGGGTGCCCCAGTTGGTCTGCCACTCTACGGATTTGTCGATTTCTCCCTTCGTTGAGAATGACTTCTAAGAGTGTTTTAGCTCTAGCCCTGCGGATCACTTTGACTTGAGCGGGTAGTGTCTTCTGACCATCTAACAAAACTCCCTGCCGCCATTGCTGTAGCATCTGTTCTGAAGCCACTCCTTCGACCCAAACTTGATAGGTCTTGGGAACATGATGACGAGGGTGAGTGAGGTAGTATGTCAAATCACCGTCGTTTGTTAATAATAACGCCCCTGTTGATTCTACATCTAAGCGACCTACAGGGTGAAGCCCTTGACCCTGACGAATTTTTTCAGGAAGCAGGTCTAAGACCGTCGGGCGGTTTTGAGGATCATCACACGTAGAAACGATGCCTACAGGCTTGTTAAGTAACAAGTAAAGCAATTGCGGGCGGGCGATCGGCTTCACAATTTTACCGTCTACTGCTACTTCGTCAAGGGTCGGATTTGTTTTTTGCCCTAGATGCGCCACTTCGCCATTGAGACGCACTCGCCCTTCTAAAATCATTTGTTCAGCTTGACGGCGGGAAGCGATCCCCCATTGAGAAAGAATTTTTTGCACTCGTTCATGCATGGCATACGCGCCCACTAGATCTTTAAGTTTAAGGAACTCGACAGTTTTTACTGAATGTATTTCTGTATAAATACTAGGGTGTACATTTATTACACAATCATGTCCTCAGCACAATCTACTACAGAATTAAGCCCTTTTGCTGGAATCCTCAACTTCAGAATAAGGTAATTGAATCTGTAACCAGGCTCCTCCAGTTTTGCGATCGTTACGTGCGCTGACTGAGCCTCGATGGGCTTCGACAATTTGCCGCACGATCGCTAGCCCCAGCCCACTGCCACTGCTTAACTGAATCGGCTTCGCACTAGCGAGATCTCGTTGGGGATCAGGGTGGCGCGATCGAGAAGGGTCAGCCCGATAAAATCGCTCAAAAACATGAGGCAACGCTGTCTCAGGAAACCCCTGCCCTGCATCAATAATGTCAATCTGAATGGGCTGAGAAGCTCTGCTTGATTGGGGAGATAAATAATTTTGAAGGCTCACCCTGACTCGGATGGATGTCTGGAGAGGGCTGTATTTGATCCCATTGTCAAATAAGTTGAGAAACACTCGGTGCAGTCGAGGTTCATCAGCCTCAATCAGCAGGTGTTGAGGTCCTTCATAGTCAAGGGTTAACTCCTTTTTACTCGCAAGCGGCTCTAGACCTAACCAGGCAGCGTGGATCAGCTTGACTAGATCGATCGGCTTCACGTGAAGCCTCTGAACTGGGTTGACCTCTAGCTGACTGAGGTCTAGCAGCTCTTGAACCAGCGTGCTTAATCGAATAGCTTCTGCAAGCAGGCGATCGACCCAGTTGCGGGTGGGTGGCTCTAACCGCGATTGCAGCGTTTCTGCCACCAGTCGAATCGAGGTGAGGGGGGTTTTTAACTCGTGGGCTACATCTGATGCCCAGCGATCGCGCTGCTGCACCAGAGTTAAGGCTTCTTGACGGTTTTCTAAAAACACCCCTACATTGTCATCTGCCAGAAGAAAGGCATTGCCTCGCAGTGGAGTCGTGCGCTGATCAGATAGGTTAGCCGCATCGACCGACGTTGGATAGAACATCCACTCCCGTTGACAAGGCTTTTCGGTTTCTCGTGCCTGCTCGATCAGCAGATCTAGCTCGTAAGAACGCACCACTTCTAGAAGCAATCTCGGCTGAAGCGGATTGCAATTTGGAATGCTCAATAGCTGACAGGCTCGCGAGTTACACAACGTCAATTGGTTCTCTTCATCTACCTGCAAATAGCCAACTGGAGCGCAGTTGACAATCTGCTTCCAGGTTTCTGTCTGACGCTCTAAGTCTTGGTTGGCCTGCCGATAACTGGCGATCGCCATCATCAACTGAGACGAGATAGAAAACGGGGTGCCTCGATCAGCTACGTCTAGACTTTGAGTAATCTGCTTGAGCTGCCAACTTAGTCGGACTCGATAGCAAATCAGCGGCACCAGCCCAATCGCCAGCCCCGCTAGAAACCATAGAAGTTTCACAGGCAAAAAAGAATGAAAAATAGAAGATCAGAGAATGAAATGGGTGACGATCGACAATCTCTAATCTCGACTTTTCAATTTTCGCGCATTCTAGCCAAAGCGGTAGCCAAATCCCCGCACGGTGACCAAATATTCGGGGTTGCTGGGGTCAACTTCTAATTTCTCTCGCAGCCATCGGATATGGACATCGACTGTTTTGCTGTCGCCAATAAAATCGGGTCCCCAAATCTTTTCGAGTAGCTGATCTCGTGACCAGACGCGCTTTGTATGGCTGATAAATAGCTCTAGCAGCTTAAATTCTTTGGGTGAGAAATTAACTTCTGCCCCGCGAACGGTGACGCGACACTCTTGAGAAAAAACGGTGATGTCTTGAAATTTTAAGGTAGGTGCTTGACCAGAGGTTTGAAACTGCTGATGCCGCCGCAGCAGTGCGCGACACCGGGCTACAAGTTCTCGCATTCCAAAGGGTTTGGTCAAATAGTCATCGGCACCGACTTCTAAGCCAACCACGCGATCGGTTTCCGTCCCTTTGGCACTGAGCATGAGAATGGGAATGCTATTGCCTTCTCGACGCACTAGGCGACAGAGATCGAGTCCATTAATATAAGGCAGCATCAGATCTAAAATAATCAGATCGAGCTTGATAGAATCTGGCGGGTTGGGGAACCTTGAAAGCGATGAGTGATGGCTTTTGCCAGTTGCATTTTGAATGGTTTCTAGAGCGCTGCGACCATCTGCCGCTGTTAGCACTTCATAGCCTTCTTCACTCAAAGTCAGCGCGATCGTGTCACGAATCAAGTCCTCATCTTCAACAATAAGCACCCTACCCAATTTCATGTTGGGTAGAGCGTTTTTAGGTTCTGCCGTTAACGCGGTTGGCATATGGGTGCTAGAGGCAAATTCTTTTTACATAATGGTAGCACTAATTGTATCGTCAGTATGGATTGATATATTTTTTGTGTTTGGGCGATATTACCCTCCCAAAAGGGATAGCCAGCTCGGAATCGCCAGCAAAAGTCGATCGTATTCAAGGCAATGCTGCTAGAGGCAAGATCTCGATCGAGATTACAGAACTTGCCAATCTTTAATGCGCCACTGATTATCTTGCAGCACTAGCGAATAGCGCACTTGCAGGTTATCGGTTTTGGTGTCTGCGAGCTGTTCGCCTTCATAATATTTAGTCACTTCGGCGATCGTCGCGTTGGCAGTTGCTTGACCAGGAGTCGTCGGACTGACTTCAACCGCATCTACTTTTACGGTGTGTTCATATTGTTTGTACCATTTTTCTCGCTTTGCCTCTTCAGCATTTTTGCGCCACTCAGCGAGTTTGGGTTCTGCTAAAACTTGAGTCAGTTTCTCAACGGTGTGAGCTTGTCCCATTGCGTCTTTCTTTGCATCTAGCCAAAACTCTAGGACTCTTTGAGCCGTGGCTTGATTCATTTCGCCAGAGAGCGGAGACGCAGCAGTCTGAGTAGGAATCGGGATCACAGGCTGGTCAAGCTGCACCAATAGCTGATCGTCAGTAGATTTAGACGCGAAAAACTTCACCGATCGAAACAACAAAAAGCCCACTGCCCCAACCGCAAAGATTCCTAACAAAATCAGAGGTAGAGGCAGCCCTTTGCGGCGCTTAGTTTTTGCAGGCTGACCCTCGCCCCGACGAGGCGGCAGATCGTCCGCATCAGGAACGCGATAACCGTTATCGAGATCTCCGCGTTGGCGATCGCCATTCGAGCGGGCGCGTTGATGAGAAGAATTTAAGCTCCCTTCAGGCGAGAGATTGGCAATCTGCTCGGCGTTGGGTATGGTCGCAGCGCCAGCGGCTGACAGAGTGGCAGTGGCAGTGCGAGACTGATCAATGTCCATCTCATGCACCTGAGCAGAGCGAATGGGTCGCCCGTTAGAAGTCGCGATGTCAGCAGATTGAGTTGCGATCGTTTGAGGAGCGGCGCTGCGTCGGTTCCAGTGCTGTTGAGCCGTCCACTCTGCTGACTCAGATTCGGCGGGCAACTCTTCGAGATATTCTTGAACTTGCGCGTTGGCAAAATAGTCTTTGAGCAAGACGCGCTGTTTTGATAAGTCGCGGAAGTGCGGGAAGACTTCATCTTGAAGCCAGCGTTCAGCATAGAGACACAGCCCCGGCAACAAATCGGGTGCCCCTTGAGAATTCTCGCGAATAAACACGAGAGGCTCATATTCTTGACTCAGTTCTAACGCCCGACTGGCTTCTTCGGTTTGCCCTAACAGCAGCGCACAGACTGCCTGTTCTAGGTGCACATCTTGCCGACTGCCCAAGCGCATGAGCATTAGTTTGGCTCGCCGAATCAGCGCGGGTTGCTGCTCTGCAAAGCCTCGCGCCATCAGTGCATAAACCGCAAGATAGGTCGCAACCGCCGACGGACGACGCGCTTCTTCTTCAAATAAGGTCTGCTGTTCTTCAGCAGTTAGATAGCCGCGCAACTGTTGAATGAATCGTAGAAAGTCATCAATGCTTAACCCAGACTGGTCATTGCCTGTGCCATCGATGCCGCCTCGCTCTTGCAGCATATCTCGCAGTAACCGCAAGCCGTTGCGCCGCTCGATCGAGTCTTGATCAGGCAATGCGAGGAGTTCTAAAATCCGATAGGGACGAAGTTTGTAGAGGTCTGACTGAATCTCACTGCGAACGCTGGCAAACAGCCCTTCTCGGAGCAAAAGCTCTTGTCCTGTTTCTAAGGCTTCAGCCGCGTTTTCATATTGTCCTTGCTGCCACTGTTCGCGACCTAGCTCAAGACAAGATAGCGCTACCGTCAGGACAATATCCGATAAAACAATTCTGGGATCGCCAAAGCGTCCATCTTTTAAATTGGCGTTGCCACTGCTGAGATAAGGGCGACCTAATCTCAGGACTAATTCATATTCGCCTAGCTCTTGCAAAACCAGCAGCGCCCCGATCAACTGTTTGTCTTGAACCTCAATGCTGGGCGATCGAGCATCCGACTGGGCAATCTCATCAGTCTGCGCTAAATCTGGCTGATTGGGATCGCTCTCATAAGGGTTTGCCAGAAAGCTGGCATCATAGCCTTGGCGTTGCTCTGGTTTTGACAGCACCGAATAAGCTTCATCGAGCAACTGACGACGCGCTGCGATCGCCGCTTCAGAATACTCACGGCGAGGGAGTTGCAGGGTGCGATCGCGATGCGCCTGCTTTAGTTGGTCGGCAGCAGCCTGGATGGGTAGACCCAGAATCCGATAATAATCGAGCGGAATACGCACGGTTGACTTCCCCAGCGGTGAGTGATAATCAGTGATGAAAATTCGGGTAATAATCGATTGAGTGCCATCATACCCCGTAGATGCAAAGTCGGCAGCCTACTCAAGAAAAACTCAGCGATTATGTATTTCTTGTAAAAAGCGTTTCTCAGCACTTCCAGAAGCACTATCCGCTGAATGAAAAAGTGGATTCTTGAGTTTTGTAAGTCTACTGTGATCAGGTTTGACCCTTTATAATTTGATCTGTGACCCGTCAGAACGGTATTTTAAACTAAATTATTGTTACTGAGACTCTGTAAGGCGCTCGATTGGGAAGTGATTTTTGATGGGAGCGCTTGAGAAAGTCTGTTATGACCGATGCCGAAGAAAGTCTGCTTCACGATCAAGGCAATCAGGTTTGGATCATTGTCCAGTTTGGGTATTGCAGAGAGGGATCTAAAAGCGCATGGTACAGGAAAGAACGTTTCCAACAATTCAATCAACTTCTGCCCAAGTCACCCAATCAGAAGGGCTGATCCTTTATAGAGACATGATCTTAGGGCGCTTTTTTGAAGACAAGTGCGCCGAGATGTATTATCGAGGCAAAATGTTTGGCTTCGTTCACCTTTATAACGGGCAAGAGGCCGTTTCGACGGGGGTGATTCAAGCCATGCGTCCCGGTCAAGACTATGTTTGCAGCACCTACCGCGATCACGTCCATGCCCTCAGTGCTGGCGTTCCTGCCCGCAATGTGATGGCAGAGCTGTTTGGCAAAGCGACAGGTTGCAGCAAAGGGCGCGGTGGCTCAATGCACCTGTTTTCGGCGGAACATAAACTCTTGGGCGGCTTTGCCTTTATTGGAGAAGGCATTCCCGTAGCGTTGGGTGCGGCGTTTCAGTCAAAATATCGCCGTGAAGCCTTGGGCGATGAAAGCTTTGATCAAGTGGCGGCTGCATTTTTTGGCGATGGCACCACCAACAACGGTCAATTCTTTGAGTGCCTCAACATGGCGGCGCTGTGGAAACTGCCGATTCTTTTTGTCGTCGAGAATAATAAATGGGCGATCGGCATGGCTCACGAACGCGCCACTTCTCAGCAAGAAATCTATAAAAAAGCCAGTGTGTTTGGGTTGCCGGGATATGAAGTGGATGGCATGGATGTGCTGGCGGTGAGAGCGATCGCTCAAGAAGCCGTGGCGCGTGCCCGTGCCGGAGAAGGTCCGACGTTGATTGAGTGTTTGACTTATCGCTTTCGAGGTCACTCGCTGGCAGACCCCGACGAGTTGAGATCGAAAGACGAGAAAGAGGCGTGGCTGGCTCGTGATCCGATCAAGAAGTTTGCGGCTTACTTGCTAGAGCAAAATCTGGCAGACCAACAAACGCTAAAGGATATTGAGAAAGAGATTCAGGCTGAGATTGATGAGGCGGTTGAGTTTGCCCTAGGCAGCCCTGAACCTGATCCGGGTGAGTTGTATAAGTATATTTTTGCTGAGGATTAAGTTTAGGATCGTGGCTCAAAGAATATTGGTTACTGGCAACGTCAATGGGCACGGCAATGCCATGCCTGTACGCAGATTTCTGCTTTGTTTGATTCAACATAGTTCGACGATTTTTTTCGATGCGTTATCAGCGGCTTCTGCCCCCCTAAATCCCCCAGAATGGGGGACTTTGAACCGAAAACTTTTTGAAGTCCCCTAAACTATCTCTGTTGAGCCTGACGTATGTTTAACACGTTAACCACCTGAGCTTGGTTCATGCCCGAAGAGATTTGGGGATCGTAAAGCATTCGGATCAGCGATCGATCGATCTCCGAATATTGCGTCACATCTGTCCACGGTTGATAAAACACGCTTTCGGCATATTTGAACGAGTCTTGCATCAGCCCCAATGATTGAGTCAGTTCTTCTCGAAGCAGGTGCGATCGTTCTTTTTGAGTGACTTTGGTAGTAGTGATCAGTACGTTGGCATTATAAATTCGGTTGTTTGCGTCCCACTGCGTCCAAAAATAGCCATAGTTGCCCGGTTGATAGTTTGGTTCTAGCCGACCAAATTGCGATTCGGGGGAGAAGTGTATTGTGATATTTGGGTTGCGATCGACCAACTGCAAATGAATTCCACCATTGGTCAATTCATTGACTTCGCTAATCACAGAATTCAACGTTGTCAAATCTTCACTTGTCGGCGACCCAAAATATTGAATTCTCACGTCTCCCTGCCATTTGCGAATCTTAGAAGCGCTGCCCGACTGAGAAAACTCAGCCCCCATCGCGATTTCTAGAAAATAATTGATCTGTTTTGACGTGAACTCTCTACTCGGAGACTGGACAGGACGAGTTTCAGGAATAATCGCGATCGCAGGTGAAGGTTGCTTTAGGACAGCGGGACTTTTCACACTTGACGAGGCAGCGCTGGCGATCGGACTGACTAAATCACCTCTCACCCAACCCTTAGCACCAAAATGATCAAACGCGACGTAATTCCAGGTGTAGCCATCAGAGGCTTGGGTTTGTTTGAGAATGTTGACTCGATCGCCCGCATAGCCAGAATAGGCAATACTCGACTGGGTGGAGGGGTTAACCCGCACGTTGATCGGGCTATTGGCAAGATTTGCGGTCAGCACTGCCGGACGCGCCCAAGTGGGCAAAATTACAGCTAGTGAAATGCCAGCCGCGAGGAGAACTCTGGTGAAGATGGGATAGCGCGTCGCAGCACGGGCGAGGGGTTTCAACTGCATGATTTTGGCTTCCAGCGTTTAGGGGTTATAGATGGACGGCTAGGCTAACTCAACCAGCATCGCGGTGGTCTTCTCCAAAGAACTGTACTTTTTCTAAGAGTTCCCCAATGTTATGCAAAAAACTTGCAATTTTGAGTACAGTACAAATATACTATACTCAGCGCGTTTAATGCTGGCTTTCTTGATACTTAGTAGTCTCTAATACATTAATGCCCAGATTGATAGCTATTCGCTAATGACGATCGCCAATCGGGACATTTCACCAAAATCCTGCAAGAAGTTGCGAACGCAAGCGGCAAAAATCTGAGGATCTTCAACGTGAATATTGTGCCCTAGATTTGGAATGATTTTGAGTTGAGCGGCTTTGCAATCGTTCACCATTTCTTGATTGATTGAGATGAACTTACGATCGCGTTCTCCCACCAATAGCAATAGCGGGTTTTGATGAATCTTCAGCCGATTCCACAAGCTCGGTTGCTCACCTGTGCCTAAATGACGCAGCGATCGTGCAAGTTCTGACGGTCGATTTTTTAACCGCTGCTGAATGAGTTGCTCAAAATTTGGCTGCTGCTGCAACGATCGAAATAATGGCTGCTCATACCAATCGGCTAAAAACGCAGGAAAATCGGATTCTAAGCGATCGGCTAGTTTTGCATCGTGTTGTTTTCGTACCAAACGTTCCGCTTCAGTTCTCAGTCCGGGAGATGCAGACTCCAACACAGTTTTTAGAAAACGATCGGGAAACTGCAACGCTAAATACAGCGCTAATCGTCCGCCCATTGAATAGCCAATTAAATGGCACTGAGAAATATTGAGGCGATCGAGAAGCTGAACGATTAATTCTGCCGTGTTTGGCATCGTGTAATCTTCTTTATTAACCTGAGTTTTGCCGTGACCTGGCAAGTCAATGCTTAAGCAGCAGAACTGATCTAAAAGTAGCGGCACGATCGCTTCAAGATCTTCACAACTGCCCAAAAATCCGTGCAAAAACAACACAACAGGCTGATTTCTGTCGCCTTGAATCGTGAAATGAATTTGATTGGATGACGATCGCGAGAGGGCACGGCAGTGCCATGCCCCTACCCGTCTGCGCCCTTTTGTGGATTCTGCTGGGTCAATCAAATCGGGATTAATTAGACTAGAAATTGGTGTAATTTGCGATCGCGTCCTTCATCCGTTCCAACACTTCAGAGACGGGCAGCGAACCCAATTCACCTGATGCACGAGTCCGAATGCTCAAGGCGTTGGCTTCGACTTCTTTGGCACCGACCACCGCCATGACGGGGATTTTTTCTTTCTCAGCATTGCGGATCATTTTGCCCAAGCGATCGCCACTCAAATCAACTTCTGCCCGAATGCCGATCGCTTTCATCTGCTCAACGGCTTGCTTAACGAATGGCATAAATTCTTCGCTCACAGGCAGCAACCGGGCTTGAATTGGAGACAGCCACACGGGGAAATCTCCTGCATATTCTTCGATCAGAATGCCAATCAGCCGCTCTAACGACCCAAACGGCGCACGGTGAATCATTACCGGACGTTTACGAGTGCCATCTTCTGCGACATATTCCAGATCAAACCGTTCGGGTAGGTTGTAATCAACTTGGACAGTGCCGAGTTGCCACTCGCGATCGAGCGCATCGCTAAAAATAAAGTCTAGTTTGGGACCGTAAAACGCAGCTTCCCCGATGCCCTCAAAATAGTTCATTCCTAGCGTCTCGACTGCGCGACGAATCGCACCTTGCGCTTTTTCCCACGCCTCATCAGAGCCGATATATTTATCAGATGCCGGATCGCGGAAACTCAGACGCGCTTTAAAGTTCTTGAGTTGCAGACTTTTGAACACTGACAGAATCAAATCCACCACACTGAGAAATTCTGCGTCAAGCTGTTCGGGTGTGACAAATAAGTGAGAATCATCGACCGTAAAGCCGCGTACTCTGGTCAATCCACCTAACTCACCCGACTGCTCATAGCGATAGACCGTGCCAAACTCCGCCAGTCGCATCGGGAGTTCTCGATACGATCGCAGCTCACTCTTATAAATCTGAATGTGAAACGGACAGTTCATTGGCTTCATCACAAAGCCTTGTTCTGCGGCGCGAGATTCGTCATCTTCTGCCATCAGCGGAAACATATCTTCTTGATATTTCTGCCAGTGCCCAGAAGTTTTAAACAGATCCACTCTGGCAATGTGGGGCGTAACCACAGGCAGATAGCCACGCTTGGTTTGTTCTTTTTGTAGGAAAGTTTCGAGGGTTGATCGCAGCACTGTTCCTTTCGGAGTCCACATCGGCAAACCGGGTCCGACGAGATCCGAGAAAATAAACAGTCCGAGTTCTTTACCTAGTTTGCGGTGGTCGCGCTTGAGCGCCTCTTCTTTGCGGCGCTTATATTCTGTTAACTGTTCGGGCGTTTCCCAGGCAGTGCCGTATATGCGCTGAAGCTGGGCTTTGGTTTCGTCTCCGCGCCAATAAGCTCCGGCGACGCTTTCCAGGTCGATCGCGTCTGCTTTCAATTCGGCAGTGTTTTCCAAATGCGGCCCTGCACACAAATCCCACCACTGATCGCTGATATGGTAGATCGTGATCGGCTCCTGCAACCCTTCTAGAATCTCTAGTTTGTAGGGTTCGTTAGCTTCTTTAATGCGGCGATCGGCTTCTTCGCGACTGACTTCTTCGCGAGTCACGGGCAATTTGCGGTTGATGATTTTGATCATCTCCTTTTTGATTGCCTTCAGGTCTTTTTCGGTAAACGGTTCGGGGCTATCAAAATCGTAGTAAAAGCCATTTTCGATCCAGGGTCCGATCGTCACTTGCGCCTTGGGAAACAATTTCTGCACCGCCATTGCCATGACGTGAGAAGCCGTATGGCGAATTTTTTTTAACGCATCAGATTCGCTGGTGCGAGGCAAATAGATTTTTTCGGGCTGATTAGAAGATTCTTCGGCAGGCATGAGTCGTGCTGGATGATAACTCTATTCATCTTACCGATCCGATCGCGATGAATGTCGCAAGGAGACAATTTCCGAGTAAGATGAGAAAGCATTGCGAAATGTAAACAGTTTTAGAGATTCCTGACAATTTCCAAGATGTTTTGACTTATGTTTAACTCTAATTTGCCAGAGCCAGAGCTATTAAAGACCGTTTTAGAACCTTTGTTAGAAGATTTTCAATATTGGTTTGGGCGATCGCGCACCCTGTTTGAATCCGAGACGATCCCCTTTCTCAAAGACGAACAGCAAGCAGCCCTGCTCGCGCGGGTAACCCAAGCTCAGAAAGAAGTTGGAACTACACAAACCCTTCTAAAATTAACGAATGGACAGGTGGGCGTTGAGACTTCTATGCTGATGACCTGGCATCAATTAGTCACAGAATGCTGGCAAGTCAGAATGCGACTGCGCTCAAATAAGTCCATCTAAAAAGAGATGTGACAAGAACGAGAAATCTGAGAGACTATAAGCGATGATTAGATATAAAGATTAATTTTTAAACGGTTTGCATAAAACTTTAGGGTTGATGATGAGGTTTGCTTCAATGTTTGAGAAGACACGGTTGCCTCAATGTCAACACAGCATGATTACCCGTTAAAGTCGGCGTGGTTCAGTAGAGAGGC
>JAYVFW010000394.1:0-9836 GCA_043772715.1 Phormidesmis sp.
TTTTAGGGTTTGGACGATCGGGCAAACCTGACTGGAGCTACAGTGGCGATCTCTGGCGCGATCAGCTTCACGAGTTTATCACTGAAGTCATTGGACGACCTGCGGTTTTGGCGGGCAACTCATTGGGCGGCTATGCGGCTCTCTGTGTTGCTTCCCAGCGCAGCGAATCGGCAGCAGGCTTGATTCTGATCAATAGTGCGGGTCCATTTACTGATCTTCAGGGCACCACAAAGCCTGATCCTGTTCGCAAAGTGATGGGCGAGTTTGTAACCACACTATTTCGGCAAGATTGGGCGAGTTTCTTGCTGTTTCAGTACATCAAGCAAAAATCGGTGATTCGCAAGACTTTAGAGAAGGTTTATCTCGATCAAAGTGCGGTGACCGATCAGCTCGTCGAAGACATTTATCGTCCGTCGTGTGACATCGGCGCAGAGAAGGTCTTCGCGTCTGTCTTTCGTACACCCCAAGGTGAAAAAGTGGATGTGTTGCTCAATCAATTGACCAAACCGCTCTTAATGCTTTGGGGTGAAAGCGATCCTTGGATTAATGCACGAGAACGCGGCGAGAAATTTCGCAGCTATCACCCTCAGCTAACAGAATATTATCTGAATGCGGGTCACTGTCCGCACGACGAGGTTCCCGATCGGGTAAATGAATTAATTCTAAACTGGGTAACAAATGTAGCCAGCCATCCGTAGGGGCATGGCACTGCCGTGCCCTTTGCTCTGCCAGCCACCGATCTTCCTCCAATCCCCAATTCTAAGCCCCCGGCTCCCAGCGCTGCATCCCTAAGCGCAAAATTGAGAGGGCGAGAATCATCAGAAACATCACCAGCCCGATCGTGCAAGCATAGCTGATTTCTAAACTCTGGAAGGCTTGCTCATAGACGTAATAGACGATCGTCTTAGAGCTATTGAGCGGGCCGCCCTGAGTCATGATGTAAATCTCTTCAAAGACTTTAGTTGCCGAGATTGCCGAGATTACAGCCACTAAGAATAAGTAAGGGCGCATGAGTGGGATGGTGATATCCCAATGTTTACGAAACCCGTCGGAGCCGTCGATCGCGGCTGCTTCATAGAGATCTTCTGGAATAGACTGCAACCCCGCCAGATAAATCACCATATAGTAGCCCAAGCCTTTCCAAACCGTCACCACCATGACGCTGAAAATTGACCAATCAGGACTGGTTAGCCATGGAATTCCTGCGGTCGAAAGTCCAGACAGCTTGAGAAACTGGTTGAGCAACCCGTTATCGGCGTAGAGCCATTTCCAGGCAATGCCCGCTACCACCATTGAAATAATCACTGGCGTATAATAAGCAACTCGAAACCAGCGAATTCCTCGCAGCTTTTGGTTGACTAAAATCGCTAGCCCTAACGGAGCAATCACTAAGATTGGGACAACGCAAACCAAATAAAGGAGCGTATTCCGCAGCGTTTGCCAAAAAATCGGATCAGCCCCCAAGCGACGAAAATTGGCAACCCCAATCCACTGCGGTGGCTCGATCAAGTCATAGCGCGTGAAGCTGAGATAAAAAGCCTGTAGCGCTGGATAGAAAACCGTCAGCCCTAAAATTAATAAAGCAGGTAGCAGAAATAGATAAGGAGTCAGGTGCTGTTGATGAATGCGCCAGCTTTTAGACAATTGCTTATACACGATCGCTCTATTCCCAGTCGTCTACATCGACCCGTTTAATAGTGCGACGCGGGGGCAACACTTGCGACTTGCGGCGAGCAGGCAAATAGTTTGGATATTCGTCGTGAATCACCTCGACCGTGCGCGAGGGTCGCTGCTGCCGAGAAACCAAAACAAACACGCCCACCAGGGCAAGACCGCCCCCAAACGCCAGCAGCATTCCGCCCAACGCCCAAAGAATGCCTGTCATCATCGGATTAGCAGGAGTCTGCTCTATGGTTAAGGGTTGCCCCTGCGATGCTTTTCCAGGGATTGGCATTACGCCGTTATTTTTGCTTTGCGCGTTCAAGGTGTCAATCAGCGCTTGCTGGCTTTGAATCTGCGCCTTTAGTTGCTCGGTCTGCATACGCTGCTGCTCAAACTGCACCCTGAGTTGCTCGGCTTCTACTCGCTGTTTTTCTAGGTCGTAGATTGTTGGTGCGGCTGTCGTAGAAGGCATCCCCACAGCAGGCAAGGTCGCCGTTGGATAAGGCTGAACTTGATAAGTCTGAGGCGATGTAAAACCAGGTGCAGTCGCACTTACACCACCCTTCAACAAAATAATTGCGGCTAGCCCTGCTAACGCGGCTCCTCCTAAAAACGAAGTTGTATCGCTCATCTCCTCACACCTTCACATCTGGATTGAATTTTAACGGATAAACTTTGGGTCTGAAACTCTATTCAGCGATCGGTGACTCAATCCAGGAGACTCTAAGTTCATGCCACCAGTTTACCTTGCAAAATGCCAGGGTTAAGATGTTTGCATCTATTCGATAGCACAAATTCCCATTTGTCTACTCAAGTTTATCCAGAATTAGCAAAACAAATCATAAATAATTGGTTTAGTTGAGCAGAACTATCAAAAGCTTGCAGATAAGAATGAGGGCGATCGAAGAAAGATTTAGCCGCTTTTCAAGATGTCCTGCCGATAGGTAAACAGAACTGCTGATCAGGATTGTAGCTGACACAGGATCAATCCAAACCACTGCTTGGCATCCGTCCAAACCTGTCGCGATTTTAGCCCCTTGCTCTCAAGATCTTGCTGAATTTTTGTCAGGCTAAATTTACGAGAGATTTCACTCAAAATTGATTCTCCTGGTGCAAACTCAACGGTTAACCCTAATGCTTTGAGTTGAGCAATTTGAGCCTGCACACTGCGAAGGTGCATTTCGATTTGGTGCTGAGACTCGTTATAAAAAGCGAAATGCTCAAACTGAGTCAGATCAAACGTGCCCTCAAAGCGGTGATTGAGATGACGCAGCATATTGAGATTAAAGGCTGCGGTGATGCCTTGAGGGTCGTTATAAGCCGCTTCTAGTTGAGCCTTTGACTTCTGCAAATCGATGCCTAATAGAAAATATTCACCCGGTTGCAGCGCGTTTTTAATCTGTTCGAGAAACCGATCGCATTCCTGTGGGTTGAGATTGCCCAAGGTGCTGCCAATAAAGCAGATCATGCGCGTGGGCAGATGACTGGGTGCTAACCGCTGGAGGGCGAGTTCATAAGTGCCGACCAAGCCGTGAACTTGCAAAGTGGGATAGTCAAGCAGCAAACTTTGAGCGCTGCTTTCGAGAATGCCTGCACTAATGTCGATCGGACAATAGCAGAGAGAATGTCTGGCTGTTTGATAGGCATCCAGTAAGAGTCTGGTTTTCGTAGAACTGCCGCTCCCCAACTCTACAAGCTCGCAGATGCCTGTGATCTCAGCAATTTCAGGGGCACAACTTTGCAGAATCTCAGTTTCGGTGCGCGTGAGATAATATTCTGGAAGATCGCAAATTTGTTCAAAAAGTTGAGAGCCACGATCGTCATAAAAATATCGCGGCGGCAGCGTCTTGGGCTGTTGACTCAACCCTTGAATCACGTCACTACCCGGATGTAATTCTGCATCTGAGAGTTTAGCTGGGTTGACGAGATGCTCGATCTGCAACCGTTCTTCTAATGAGTAAGCTGGCTGCTTAGGTTGACGTGCAGAAACTTTCCGCCCTGCGGATTGAAACGTTGACATATCTCTTTCCTTAACTCCTCACACTTTTCCGTTTTTAATTAACGTAACGTCAGTTCGATAGAAGTGGTTCGCTCCGGTTGTGAATTCGGGAGAGCTACCTAAATCCCCCAATTTGGGGGACTTCAAGCCAAAGTTTCCGATTCAAAGTCCCCCAGAATGGGGGATTTAGGGGGCAGAAGCCGCCCTTGACGAAGCAAAAAACCTCGTCGAACTAACATTAACGTAGGAACTCTGGCTTGGCATCGATCGCACAGCGAAACCCTGACAGCATTTGTCGCATATGGGGGTGATACCAGTTGCGAAAGGCAGACCGCATTGCCCAGGGGCGAGTTGCCCAACTGCCGCCTTTAAGCACTCGATGTTCGCCATCAAAATAGACCTGAGAATAACCTGAGTAAGGATAACTCTCAAAGCCTGGATAGCGATCGAACCAGGTCGCCGTCCATTCCCAAACGTTACCTAGTAAATCGTAGCAGCCAGAGAGATTTGCAGGGTAGCGATCGACGGGCGTAGTGGTGCCGCACCCATGACCGTAATTGCAGCGAGTCGCATCGGGGAACTGATCGCCCCAAGCATAAAGCGATCGGGTTCTAGCTGGCGCGTTCCAGCTTGCGGCTTTTTCCCATTCTGACTCAGTGGGCAGTCGCTTGCCAACAAATCGAGCATAGGCTTCGGCTTCGTAATAGCTAACTCCGCAAACAGGATGATTGGCGTAAGTTGGATCTTCTACCCAGTAAAGCGGGTGCGTCACGGGATTTTGTTGCAGCCATTGCCAACCTTCTGACGACCACCAACGCGCATCTTGATAGCCATTTGATTGAATGAACGATCGATAGGCTTCATGAGTGACAGGAGTGCGATCGATCCAATAAGTCTCTAAACAAACTCGATGCACCGGGCACTCATTATCGAGTGCGTCCAGTGATTCGTTCCCTTGCTCAAAATATCCGGCAGGAATGCACACCATCTCGGCAGGTTGAGGTTTGAGGTCGGATTGAGAACGCGAGTCAGAACTCTGTTTTTGTAATTCTAAAATCAGCGCGATCGTTTCACAGTGTTGACTCTCATGTTGCAAAATCCATCTCCAAAGCCGTTCTTGTTGATCTAGAGGTGCGAGTTGCAAATAGTTCAAAACCTTTGCTCTGACTGCATTCAGATAGTCACACACTTCTGAAAGTGGAGGCAGTTTGACGCGATCGCCCTTCGGCATTCCATCTTGAGCAAACAATCGGTGATATTGGGGAAATAAAGGACGATCGCCCGCACTTTTTTGCAGCAGCCAGAGCGCCTCAGCGTAAGCAATGTGCCCCAAATGCCAGCCCACCGGACTGAAATCAGAATGCGGTTGACGGCAGAATGTTTCGTGATCCATGCCATCAAAGAGCGCCAACGTTGCCGTGCGGCAGTCGTACATCCAGTCAGCAATGCATTGTCTGCGATCGACCAGATCAGAGAGATTGGACTTGAAGGTTAAAGTCATCTTGAACGGTAAGAAGGCTACGATCGGGCAATATATTCCAGTCGCCAGGAAAGAGAGGCTCAGAGGCAATCACAACCGCATCGGGCAACGTCAAATCGTCTCGCAGCCAATAAAGGGTCGGAACGGGCGTATGACTTGCAAATCGAGACGCAATGATTTGATGACCATCGGTGACGATCAGATTGGCTGAAAACGAAGTCTGATGCTTTTCTGCTAGCTCGGTCAAAATGTCGAGAGTCTGCCGTAAAGCTTCTGTGAGACTCAAACTAGGATCAGAAAGTAGCCGATCGACAAATAGAGCAAAAATATGCTCAGAATCGGTCGAGCCTTGAATGAGTTGATAAGCAGGATCGCTGAGACGATCGCAAATCGGTCGATACAAGGTTTGCCGAAAGTTTTCAATAAAGCCGTTATGCATTCCTAAAAGCTGAGAATGCTGAAAAGGCTGACAGTTACTCAGATCTACGGCAAGACCCGCCGTAGCACTGCGAACCGTTGCCAGAGCGCAGCCCGACTCGATATATCGGCTCAGACTGGGCAGGTTGACATCGTTCCAGATCGGCAGCGTATTTTTGTAGATAAAGGGTTCGCTTTGACGGTGCGGGTGATACCAACCGACCCCAAAGCCGTCTGCGTTGAGCAGTCCTGCTGTCATTTCGCGAGGCTGATAGCTCTGCACGATCAGAGAATGGTCAGGTTTATAAAGCAGCCGATCGAGTTGAACGGGCGAACCGAGATAGCCTAAAAGACGGCACATTTGAGTTAGTGAAGATTTGTTTCCCGATCGTGCCACAAGAATCTAAATTTAGGTTTGATTTATCAAGGTTGATTTTCGAGAGATTCTCAATGGCATTTTCTAGATTAAAGAGGCAATTTAGACAAGAACTGATTGCGATGGAACCTGAAGAAAATGAATTAAAGGATGGCTGAGGCAACGATCGTTAAACACCTTTGCAATCAATACAACAATGTCAGACAGTCAACCTCAATTCACTCCTACAGAACTGAATGAATGGCAGAAAAGCCTTGAGGAGGCAGATCGCCACAACATTTTCTGTCACTGCCGAGAGTGCGCCTATGAATGGGTTGCGTCTAAACCTGAAGCGTGTGTTTGTGGCAGCAAAAGTGTGGAATATATCGCCTGTTGGCAGTTTCCAGATGGTTGAGGCAGGCTTAATTTGTGGAACGTTAGAATGTTGAGCCATTAGAACGATACATCGAACGTCTGCGAAGACTTAGACTGCCGAAAGGATGTTTGAAAGTAACGCTAATGATGAGCGACAATGATTCCGCACAGTCCGATCAAGAGTGGTTCGATCACGGGAAAGAAGATGCTTGGGCAGGTAAATCAAAGCAACCACCAGAGCATGATCCCCAATCTGCTAGTTTTTATGATCTAGGCTACAGCGAGGGAAAGATTGAACGCCCACCGACTAGCAAGCAGATTTCTAGTGTCGAGAAATCTTGAATCTATGGATGTGGGTATCAAAGCAGCGATCGGAATTGACGATTAAATGTTCGAGATCCCTAAGCACTACCGAATTGGAATGGCAACGTACGATCGCTGTCATCCGCCAACAATTCGATCTCAATGGGTCGCATTCACGGCAGAACTAAAAGAATTTATTGCGGAACCCAGCTTAGAAGAGGCTTGGGATGTCCTACATTCTTTTGGTCGATTGGTTTGGAGACTTACAGGAATTCCACTTCAACGGCTGGCTTATCCCACGGTGCGAAAGCATGGACAGCGCTATGCAGAAACGGGCTGCATTCGGAGTCGTCGTAACTGTGAGGGGCGTTGCTGCTGGAACGATCGCATCCTTGTTCCAGGGGAAGGTGAAGAGTGATGCCGTGGATAGGTTTTTAAAGTTACAGGAAGAGCCGTATTTTCACTTATAAAAATTCTAACGTTTTCGTCCAATAACACTTTTTTGAGAGATTATATGGAAGGATTAGCGGGATAATGCTTCTATTCCGGTTCAGCCCTGAGCTAGACCGATTTGCCAGTTGTGAGAACCGAGTGTTGAGATTGTGATTCTCATCAGCTTCTCACTGACTTGACTGTAAACAGAGGTTTTCAAAACAAGCTAAAGGCACGATATTCATGTTCACCAAATCTGAAATTCAATCTGGGTCAATTAAGGCAAAGATTAGTCTGTTGATTGCGGTTACTATGGGAGCGATTATCCCGCTTGCTGGTTTCAGCCAAAAGGTGGTAGCACAGAATACTGAGCTTCCAATGCAGATTTCTCTAGAAGACAGGAGCGCGTTTTTTTTAATCGTGCCAGATAGAGATGTGAGTCGTTCAGCCTATGGCGGAAAACTCAAACTCTATGATGCACACGTTGCCAAGATGTTTGAAGTCACTCAGCACTTTTGCCAAACAGAACCAAAGCGATCGTCTGGCTACGACTGGATTTATGAGAAAAACGGAGGTCGTACCCGTGAGCCAGGTACAAGTATTGGTACGTTTAAGATTAGCTGTAATTTAGCCAACGATATTGCGATCGCCTATGGATCTGGAAAACCAGAACGTACAACGGTTGGGTTTTGCCGTGGAGGAGGAGCCTGTCCGCCTAAAACGTATAGCATTCCAATTCTAAATATTACGGGTGGCAAGGTGAACTCATGGATACAGTTTATGTCGAAGTTTAAACCAGTTCGATAGCAAGAATAGGACGACAGAACAATTCAATAGAGCGATCGGTAATGCTACTCCAAACCAACTAATCTACTCGTCACCCTTTTAGCTCCCAGTCTGGACACTCGATCGAGACACAAAGATTCTCAGTCGGATGATGGAAAGCGTTGCAAGTGTTTGGTTCACCGAATTTGACTCCAGGCATGAGATAAGAGCAGGTTGAGCAGGAACGGGCAGAAACATCTGGTTTAGACAACGTGGGATTGACACTCCTTTGCTGTCGAGCTTCTTCCAAAATCTGATGTCGATGTTGAGGAGAGATTGCACTCAAAACTTTTAATATCTGGTTCATTACCTTTTCCCTTCTCCTGCTTTCTTGGCTTAATTCTAGCAATTTTGGTCTGAGATCATTTTTTCCATTCGCGTTGGTGTTAGACAGTTAGTTTTATTAAAACTTTGATAACCAGAGTATTCTTCCAAGCGTCCCACTCACCATTCCTAAGCTCCCCAAAATTGCCCAAAGTTGCCAGGGTCGGTGGGTTCTTACACTCAGAATCTTGGCTTGATGAGTCGTGAGAAATCGGTCGATCTGGTCACGTTGGGCGAAGATTTGGGCATTGGCAGTTCTCGATCCATTGCGGGTGAACGGAATTTCGCCGTGTGCTTTTGTGTTTAAGGCAAGTCGAGCAACGGAACCCCGATAAAGGCTCCATTCCATCTGCACGTTGGTTTTGATCAGGTCAGATTTAGCGAGATAACGGGTGTTTAGATTGCCTATCAGCGGTTCGTGGGTGAGTTCGCAGATCACCTGATCAGGTTGAGGGCGACAGTTGAAGTGAACTAATTCACCCAGATCTGCGATCGCGATTCCCCCAATTCCCAAAATGATTGATATCGAGAAAGCCGTGACACCGAGTTTTAAGAGGAGCTGGGAGCGATTCACAAAAGGATGAGTGCTTGATGTTGGGAAAATCTCATAAAGTTTTGCAATCCTATCTCAAAACAATTAATACGCTTGCGCCAACGGCTTCTAATTGCCGCCGAAACTGATCGGCTGTCGGCTTCGCAACGTTTTCAGCAATTAGAATCGGACTGGCTCGACTCCCTTTAATCACCCGTTTCGCAGGCTTCTCATCCAACCCTGTAAGCTCCTGGATGACGCGCATTACGTCTAGTCGAGTCCGAGGCGGAACGTATTCTAGAACGACATCATAGGTTTCTTCGCCTGCGATCGACTTCAAAATCGGCGGGTTGAAGTCTCCATCAAAATAATAAAAGACTCTGCCTTCTTCGCTGACATTAAACGCAGCATTAAATTCTCTGGCACGCTCATCTAGATAAGCTTTTGCTTCGGCACCATTAATATTTGCTTCCATTGCAAATCGCAAAACATTAATGTTGCCGTTCCCTTCTCGTAGGAGGTTGAAGAAAACTTTTTGTAAGCGATCGCGCTCTGTTTTTTGGGTGTGACGCGTGTTGTTGAGGGCTAACCAACTCCCGACCGAGACAGGCAAAATTCCAAAAAAGATCAGCGTTGTGGCCGTGATCCAGCGATCCGAATCTGTAAAAGAATCGCCCTGCTGAACCAGACCCCAAATGCCCACAAGACTGATCGGCAATCCAATGCCTAAAAGCATCCCGGCTACGATCGTGTTGACTCGCCTCATGGTTTCGGCTAAAAAGCTAGTTCTAGTGCGATCTTAGCGGTTCGGGATGAGTGTTAGGCGTAGCGATCGTGAGATTAACGCTAGGCTCCTTTTACAATGAATCTAATCTCGTCATTAAAACTCTATGGACATTAATGTTTCTTTACCGGATGAAATTCAAACCTATGTTGAGGAACAGGTGACAGCAGGGGGATATCACACTATCTGATGACTATTTTCTAGATTTGGTGCGGCAAGACCAAAAACGTCGCGCACGGGAAAAACTAGAAATGCTGTTAAGTAGGAGGGTGAAATTAAATATAAGATAGGAAGACCCTCTAATTAACCCCTCTTTATGCCTGCTCCCCTCCGGATCATTTTGACTTC
>JAYVFW010000395.1:0-9812 GCA_043772715.1 Phormidesmis sp.
TGAATGTTAGCGACTCTATTGAAGAGTTTGTGTCACAACTGAGTGAGATTGCATCCAATCAACTGGCATTGTTCAAATGGGATGGCACGAGTGATTTGACGACTGAATATCAAATCGTTCGAGTGTTGCCCGGTTATCAAGTTGAACGTTCTTTAGTGAAGTTCAACATTGTTATCGGCAATGGTTCCCTAATTCAAGTGGAGGAATTGCACAACAAAATCACCATCCAACTCTAGAAATTTGGGCGTTAGGGAGTCGTCGATTAACGAATTCTTCATAGTCATGTGGCTCTCTAATCGCGCAATTCGTAAAGTTAAATTGAGCATCTTCCCATCAAGATGGACAATAGGAGTAGCGGGTTTTACACCGATGACAGCAGCGATTCTAAGGATCGTGGATTAAATAACCTGTAAAAGTCCTCTGATTTGTCATCGCCGAGACTTTCGCCCCCTAAGTCCCCCATTCTGGGGGACTTTGAGCTAAGACTCTGGTTTCAAAGTCCCCCAGAATGGGGGATTTAGGAGGCTGAAGCCGACTGAAATGCAGCGACAATTTGAGGGCGAGGGCGAGAAGTTACACCTTAATAAATCCACGTTCCTAAGCAATTTTCTTCGGTGGTTTCTCAGCTTCTACTGCATTCGATCGATCGTGCGATATTGCACCGCTTCAGCAACATGATGGGTTTGGAGATGCTCATCGCCTGCTAAGTCGGCGATCGTGCGCGCAACTTTGAGAATCCGATCGCTGGCTCTGACTGACAACCCCAGTTTGCGAATTGCGCCTTCGAGTAGATTGCGGGTTGAGTCGTCAAGTTTGCACCACTGTCTGAGATGAGAACTTTCCATCTCGGCATTGCAGCGTAAAGCGGTGTCTTTGAAGCGGAGACGGGCACGATCGCGGGCGATTTGAACGCGCGATCGTACGGTTTCTGAGTCTTCACCTGTAGGCTGTTGAGTAATTTCTTCTGGTTTGAGCCGATTAACGCCCACCTGTAGATCAATCCGATCCATTAAGGGACCCGATAGTTTTGCCCAATATTGTTCTCTCGATCGCGGAGAACAAGTACAAGGCTGCACGGTATCTGCAAAGAAACCACACGGACAAGGATTGGTGCTGGCAACCAACGTAAATCGAGCCGGAAACGAGACAGACTGCCGAGCGCGAGAAATGGTAACGTGTCCGTCTTCTAAAGGCTGACGTAAAAACTCCAGCACGTCGCGTTTAAACTCTGTTAGTTCATCCAGAAACAAGATCCCTCGGTGTGCCAGAGAGATTTCGCCCGGTTTGGGATAGCTGCCACCTCCCACCAATGAGGCACCTGATGCAGAATGATGAGGACTGCGAAACGGACGAGTGCTGACCAGTGAGCCTTTATTCTTTAACAATCCCGCAACCGAGTGAACTTGCGTCACCTCCAGCGCTTCGTCAAAAGAGAGGGGAGGCAAAATTCCGGGTAGGCGACGGGCGAGCATCGTTTTACCACTGCCCGGAGGTCCGACAAATACCAAATTGTGTCCTCCGGCGGCGGCGATTTCTAAAGCACGACGCGCATGAGCTTGCCCTTTTACGTCTCGTAAATTAAAGATTGGAGTCTGCGATCGCTCCAGTTCTTCGATCACATCGACCTGCATAGGTGTGTGAGCCGTCGGATCAGCGAGAAACTGCCCTACCTCAGATAAATGATTAAAGCCATAGACTGAGATCCCTTTCACGACTGCCGCTTCGCGGGCGTTATCGGCTGGAACTACCAAGCCAGAGATGCCCAGACGTTGCGCTGCTGCTGCGATCGCCAACACGCCTGCCACAGGTCGTAGCGTTCCATCGAGCGAAACTTCGCCTAAAAATAAATGAGTCTCTAGCAACGCGACTTTGACTTGCTCAGAGGCTGCCAAAATCCCCACGCTAATCGGTAAATCAAAACTTGGGCCTTCTTTTCGCAGGTCTGCGGGAGTCAAATTGATCACAATTCGCCGCATCGGAAAGGCGTAACCTGCATTCTTAAGGGCAGTTTTGACACGCTCTTTAGACTCCTGCACACTGGTATCTGGCAACCCAACCACTACCATTCCTGGCAGACCTCCCGCAATGTCCACCTCAACCCCAACCTTAACGGCATCAATGCCGACGAGCGACGCACTCCAAACCTTGGCAAGCATGACAAATTCCCCGACGAATGCTTTGGTAGAGTGCCCAGAGTTGAGAGTAAGGCAACGCAAATCGGGCGATCGAGGGTTGAAACGAGGAATCTAGCCTTAACAGACTACTCGTTCACTCCAAGAATTTCTGCCTTACAGAACACTTCGTCATTCTTGCGGGTATTGCTAATATCAGAGACTATCCCAACTCGATTCACTTTAGAATCTCTTAATCATCACGTCGGGGAGTGTCTATGGTCAGTCAGCCGATCAGTCCCAAGCAGAGCCGTAGGGTTCTGACATCCCACCCATCGCGATTTTGTCCCGCGGCGATCGTCCTCAATTGGGGAGCCGCAGACCCTATCAAACGAGGCCCGATTGTTGGCACTGTGCTTAACCCGGCTCACCGCAACGTGATTGGGACGCACTCAGGCTCCTATGCCGTGTATCGAGCGCTAGCGGTGGCAAGTGGCAGACTCCGGGCAGACCATCGCGCTGATCTGACTAATACGTCACCTGTTGTCAAGATTGGACCTCATCCCGCTTGGGCAAACCCCGATCGAATTATCTCTCTCGACCCGTTTGGAGCAGTCGTCGGCGAAGTTTACCAACACCTCTACAAGCAGGGCTATGATATTCGCCCCTCGATCGCCATTACCCAAGCCCACATCAATATGCCCGAGCTTCAAGATGCGATCGCTAAAGGGCGCTTGGTTGAAGATGGCAAAATCCTGAAGCAAGGCGGCAATCTCGTCGTTACCAAAGCCGCGATCGAGCCTGTGTGGTATCTCCCTGGCATCGCCAAACGGCTCAACGTTGAAGAAAACCTGCTGCGCCGAGCCTTGTTTGAGCATACGGGCGGGATGTTTTCCGATTTGGTGACTCGCCCTGATCTGAAAGTCTTTTTACCGCCGATCGGGGGCATTACGGTCTACATCATTGGCGACCCAGCCGCGATCGCCGACCCCGATAAGTCTCTGACCGTGAGAATTCACGACGAATGTAATGGCTCTGATGTCTTTGGCTCTGACATTTGCACCTGCCGCCCTTATTTGGTGCACGGCATCGAAGCCTGCATTCAAACCGCGCAAGCAGGCGGCGCTGGCGTAGTGGTCTACCTCCGCAAAGAAGGACGAGCGCTGGGAGAAGTCACTAAATTTTTGGTCTACAACGCCCGCAAACGGCAAGCAGGTGGCGATCGTGCCGATGCCTACTTTGCCCGAACCGAATGTGTCGCTGGGGTGCAAGATATGCGCTTTCAGGAACTCATGCCCGACGTGCTGCACTGGTTAGGCATCACTCGCATCGATCGCTTAGTCTCAATGAGCGATCTGAAATACAACGCCATCACTCAATCTGGCATTCAAGTTGTCAAACGGGTTGCTATTCCTGACGACTTGATTCCGGCAGATGCCCAAGTCGAAATTGAGGCAAAAAAGGCGGCTGGTTACTACACCGAAAGCCAGGTTCTGACTGAGGAAGCGTTAGCTGCGATCAAAGGACGAGGACTGACAGACTAATGTTTTCTCAACCCTTGTCTGAAGTCGATACGATCGCTTATCTGCGTTCTCCTCAAGCAATTCGAGAGCGGTGTGGTCAGCTTTTTGCCTTAGCGCAAGCCGACCAACTCCGCTATTTTCGGTGCGATTTAACTCAGATGGATCGCGTTGCTGACTATGTGATCGCAGTAACTCGCGAACACTACCCAGATTTGCAGATTCCGTTTCATAGTCGCTGGCGACACTTTGAAGTCGGAAACGCGCTGAGATTAGGGCATCTCGATCGCGCCCTCGCCGAGCTATCTCCCCTAGAAAGAGCCAAAGCAAAATTTGATCTTGTGATTCCCAGTGTGTTGCTTGATGCTGGAGCGGGCGATCGCTGGCAATATTTTGAAGCTGAAACCGGGCAAACGTGGTCACGATCGGAAGGATTAGCCATCGCCAGCTTTCATTTATTCTGTCAGGGCGGCTTTTCTAGCAATCCCGCTAATCCCTGCCAAACCGATGCAGATGGGCTGCGCTCACTAACGCCAAATGCTTTGGCAGAAAGCTTTCAGGTGAATAATCAAAATCCACTTGTGGGAGTGGAAGGACGATCGCAATTATTGCAAAAACTCAGTCAAGCGCTCCAAAAGCACCCAAACTGGTTTGGAGCCACAAATCCACGTCCTGGAAACCTGGTTAGCTATCTCTTGCAACACGCCCAAGACGGCAAACTCTCAGCCCCGATCATGCTCAGTGCTGTTCTAGAAAGCTTTGGAGAAATCTGGTCAGGGCGAGTTTCTCTCGCAGGAGTCAACCTGGGAGACGTTTGGCTCCACCCGGCTCTGCCAGGAACGGCGATCAGCGATAAATTAGTGCCTTTTCACAAACTTTCTCAATGGCTCACCTATTCCCTGCTAGAACCTCTGCAAGAATTAGGCTTAGAAATCATTGACTTAGATGCACTAACTGGGCTGCCAGAATATCGAAATGGCGGATTGTGTCTCGACCTGGGATTATTGCAAGTCAAAGATCGGCAAATTTTGCAGCAGTCTCATTTACCAGGGGCAACCGCGATCGTCGAATGGCGTGCCCTCACCGTCTGCCTTCTAGACGCGATCGCCAACACCATGCGCCAACGCCTCGATCTGAGTGCCTCCGATCTTCCGCTGATCAAAGTTCTACAAGGGGGCACTTGGGCTGCCGGACGAAAAATCGCCGCTCACCAAAGACCTGGTGGTACGCCTCCCATCCGCATCGAGAGCGACGGAACTGTCTTTTAAGGGTTTGAGTTTTTCCTAGGTCTACAAACGTAGGTAAATGATTTGAGATTCCTGCAAAACTATGGTCTGAAGTTTGGTAGGATGACAGGGTAGAAGTAAAGACTTTAAGATCGGCGGCATCGCCAAGTGGTAAGGCAAGGGTCTGCAAAACCCTCACCCCCAGTTCGAATCTGGGTGCCGCCTTTAATATGTATATTTAAGTTCGCATGATTGTCAGTCGTCACGCTGTTCTGCGTTCGCGTCACTCTAGTTGCGGAGATGTGGGTGAGCAAATAATATGGCGCGATTTGCAAATTAGTGGCGCAGATGTATGGTCGTCATGTTCATGTTGGTCAAACACGCCTAACCCCCGAGTTCATTACTCAAAAGCGCCAAATTACCCAACAGCCGGGAGCGCGATTTGCCCCAGCCGCGTTTGTGACAGGCGGACTCGATCCAGTGCGCGATCGCCAAAAATCTCTCGACTCAGCCCACTCAATTGCTTTGCCGATTTTGGTCATTGTTGCCGATCAAGCGCCCCAAAGTCAAAAGCCGAGACGGAGGCTTTAGCAGAACTGCCTCACGTTGAGGCGCAGTCTTCACCCGGAATGTTGGGATTGTACGAAGAGTTTGCACCCGATATCGCAGCGCTGATTCTGCCGTTTTTAAAGCGATCGTAACGTTAGATTAAAACTCATCTGTCAACGAACCAGCTTAACCTTCACCAACAAAGAAAGCGATGCAGTAGTTATGCAGTTTAGCTGTGATCGCAATCATGATTATGGAAGAACTCGAAGATGAACAGCAGTGGGATGAGTCATTTGCGCGTTCTCCAGATTTTCTGGCTAAACATTTCAGTTATAGGACGCGCATTTAGACAGAAATTGAGGTTGAGAATTGGCAACGATCGCATCCAAAAACCCCATCAGGCGATCGACTGCCTAAGATCGTTACACTAGAGAAAATTAGACAACCTGACTCTCAGCGATTGGACACGAGTTTGAGCCAAGACCCTACAAATCTGGACTTTTCTCTAGACTATGGCAGATTTTCACATTCAAGCCCCTTTTGAACCCACAGGCGATCAGCCCAGCGCGATCGCCTGTCTCGTTAAAAGCATCGAAGCCGGGACTCAATATCAGACCCTACGCGGCGCGACGGGAACCGGAAAAACCCATACGATCGCCCGTGTGATCGAAAATTTGGGTAGACCCACGTTAGTGTTGGCACACAACAAAACTCTGGCTGCCCAGCTGTGCAATGAGTTGCGCGAGTTTTTCCCCGACAACGCGGTTGAATATTTCATCAGTTATTACGACTACTATCAGCCAGAGGCATACATTCCCGTTAGCGACACGTTTATTGAGAAGACGGCATCGATTAACGACGAAATTGATATGCTGCGGCACTCGGCAACTCGATCGCTGTTTGAGCGCAAAGATGTGATCGTCGTCGCCTCGATTAGCTGTATCTATGGTTTGGGCATTCCTAATGAATATCTGAACGCGGCGATTCCGCTGCGAATGGGTGAAGAAGTTAATCAGCGTCAGATTTTGCGAGATTTGGTGTCGGTGCAATATAGCCGCAATGATCTCGATTTAGGGCGAGGACGATTCCGAGTTAAAGGCGACGTGCTGGAGATTGGGCCCGCTTATGAGGATCGGATTATTCGCGTCGAGTTTTTTGGCGACGAAATCGACGCGATTCGCTATATCGATCCCGTAACAGGGGCGACTCTGCAAAGTATGGAAGCGGTGAATATCTATCCCGCTCGTCACTTTGTTACACCAGAAGATAGGTTAGAAGCAGCGTGTGACGCGATCGACGCTGAACTAAAGCAACGCTTAGAAGAACTCGAAAAAGACGGAAAGCTGCTCGAAGCGCAACGTCTCGACCAACGCACCAGATATGATTTAGAAGTGCTGCGAGAAGTTGGTTTTTGTAACGGAGTCGAAAACTATTCCCGCCACTTGGCAGGCCGCAATGCTGGAGATTCGCCCGAATGTTTGATCGATTATTTTCCGAAAGATTGGCTGTTGGTAATTGACGAGTCTCACGTTACGCTGCCCCAAATTAGAGCCATGTATAACGGCGACCAATCCCGCAAAAAGGTGCTGATTGATCACGGCTTCCGGTTGCCAAGTGCGGCAGATAATCGCCCCCTCAAAAACGAAGAGTTTTGGCAGAAGGTCAATCAGTGTATCTTTGTGTCTGCGACCCCTGGAGAGTGGGAAGTCGAGCTTTCTGAAAACCATATCGCCGAGCAGGTGATTAGACCGACGGGCGTTCTCGATCCCGAAATTTCCGTCCGTCCGACTCAGGGACAGGTTGACGATTTGCTGGCTGAGATTCAAGAACGGCTCCCGAAGAATGAGCGAGTTTTGGTGACGACGCTGACCAAGCGCATGGCAGAAGATCTGACGGAATATTTTCAAGAGCGGGGCATTAGAGTGCGCTATTTGCACTCAGAAATTAACTCGATCGAGCGCATCGAAATTCTTCAAGATTTGCGCGACGGTCTGTTTGACGTGCTAATCGGCGTTAACCTGCTGCGCGAAGGTCTAGATTTGCCCGAAGTTTCTCTTGTTGCAATCTTGGATGCCGATAAAGAAGGCTTTTTGAGATCAGAACGATCGCTGATTCAAACCGTCGGGCGGGCAGCGCGTCACGTCGATGGACAGGCGATTCTCTATGGCGACAATCTGACCAACAGCATGGCCAGAGCGATCAGCGTCACAAAAGAACGCCGCGCCATTCAGCAAGAACACAACGAGAAGAACGGAATCATTCCCTATTCGATCATCAAGCGATCGAACAATTCGATCCTGTCTTTCTTAGAAGTTTCGCGCCGACTCAACGCTCAAGAACTTGATCAGGTTTACGAAAAAGCTGACGAAATTCCGCTCGAAAATATCCCAAACCTGATTGTTCAACTCGAAGCGCAAATGAAAGAATCTGCCAAAAACATGGAGTTTGAAGAGGCTGCAAAATATCGAGACAAAATTAAACATCTGCGAGATAAAATGCTGGGGCGACGCAATTAGAGGTGAGACGTGAACGCAATTGCCCTCAAAATTCCTCGATTGACCCCGACAGAATTTGTTGAACTCTGTCACGTTAATCAAAATCTGCGGCTAGAAATGACCGCGACTGGAGAGGTGATCATCATGCCTCCCACTTATTCTTGGACGGGCAAGCAAAACTCTGGTCTGACGGCTCAACTCTGGAACTGGAACGATCGCACAAACTCAGGCATTGTGTTTGACTCATCCACAGGTTTCACTTTGCCCAATGGAGCCGTGCGATCTCCCGATGCATCTTGGGTCAGCAACGCCCAGTGGGAAAGCCTTACCGACGAACAAAAGCGCGAGGAATTTTCTCCGTTATCCCCTGCCTTTGTAGTGGAGTTGCGGTCTAGCAGTGACTCGATCGAGAAACTTCGAGAAAAAATGCAGGAATACCTCGACAATGGGGTTCTTTTGGGCTGGCTGCTCGACTCTAAAACCAAGCAAGTAGAAATTTATCGTTTAGGTGAGACGGTAGAACGGTTGGAAGCTCCGACTACGCCATCAGGCGAAACTCTACTGCCGGGGTTTGTGCTGGATTTGCAGAAGGTGTGGTGACCTCTCACTCGCACCCAACGATTAGGCGGGAATCACCCCATTGATCGGAAGCCGGGGGATTCCCTACAATAGAAGCAGAAATGTAAAGATTTGTGAAAACTATGAATTCTAACCTGGAGCAAATTTCGAGCCAATTGGATAGCGAAAGCTCTCGAGATCGCATGATAGCGCTGGCTTCTCTGCGAAACGTTTCAGCCGAAGATGCCGTACCGCTGATTAAAAAAGTGCTGAACGATGAGAGTCTGCAAATTCGCTCAATGGCAGTCTTTGCGCTAGGAGTCAAGCCCACCGAAGAGTGCTATGCCATCCTGGTCAGAATTTTAGAAACTGAGAAAGATTACGGCATTCGAGCCGATGCCGCAGGCGCATTGGGCTATCTCGAAGATATCCGAGCGTTTGAACCCTTGGTCAGAGCTTTTTATGAAGACACCGATTGGCTAGTGCGGTTTAGCGCGGCTGTGGCGCTAGGCAATCTCAAAGATCCCCGTGCCAGAGATGTGTTAGTTCGAGCGTTGGATAGTGAAGAAGTCGTCGTGCAGCAAGCCGCGATCGCTGCTCTCGGTGAAATCAAAGCCGTGGATGCGGTCGATCAGATTCTTCGGTTTGCTCAATCTGAAGACTGGTTGGTGCGTCAACGTCTAGCCGAAGCGCTGGGTCAGTTGCCCACTGAAAAGAGCGTTGCCGCCCTGAAGTATCTAGAGAAAGACTCCAATTCTAACGTGAGTCAATCAGCTACTTTTTCTCTTCAAAAGCTAGCAGATTGATCCGCGAGTGCCATGCTCAGATGTAGGGGCACGATATATCGTGTCCTCTAACAGACCTCCTGCATGAATAAAATTTTCGATATAAACTCTCAGATCTCGCTCCGTTGAGGTCAGCTTGTGCCCCCTAAATCCCCCAGAATGGGGGACTTTGAGAAGACTTGCGGTTTCAAAGTCCCCCCATTCTGGGAGATTTAGGGGGCGTTCCCGGATTCGTGCAGGAGGTCTAATCTCAAGTTGGAGTCTTATTAAAATATTCAGTCGTCATCAAGCCAGAACGACTAGAGCGCCGAGTATAGTTCTTCATCATATAGTTGAGATCTTCAGGGTTGATCGCCACCGACACGGCATCACTCTGGCTGACCACTCCTGCTTCATAAAGATCAAAGAGTGCCTGATTGAGGGTTTGAGAGCCATCTTTTCCCTCTTCCATTAGTTGATAAATTTCGTCAATGCTGCCTCTTTGTAGATAATCGCGAATTGCATCAGTGTTCAGCATAATTTCTAGAGCCGCAACCCCTCCTCCTTTGACCGTTGGCACCAGTGCTTG
>JAYVFW010000396.1:0-9779 GCA_043772715.1 Phormidesmis sp.
AGCGGGTTGGGTCAGCCCTTGCACGGTTGAGTCACTGACCGCAACTTTGAGAATGGCATTGAGCGATCGCGCCGAGCAGCAGCGCCGAGGGTTCAACGCCCAAGCTCACGCTCAAAAGTTTTATAGCTGGGCCGCGATCGCTCAACAGATGATCCAGGCTTACTCGCAGATCTTAGAGCGAGAAAATTAAATCAGCACATCCATATAAGCTGACGACGAGTAGCACCGTTGCTGCCATTTGCGTCGGTCGCAGCCGAGGGGACAAAATTAGCGATTCTCTCACCAAAATCGAAGCACAGGCTCCCACAGTATAAATCAAGCCCAGCAATAGATAAGGAGTCTCTGAGCTAACCATCCATGCCCCAAACAAAACCATCGATAGGGAGAGCATGAGGGTTTCAATCAACTGGGGCGGATTGTGTTGCCCTAACGTCATCATCGACTGCCAGAAATGCTGCCATTGCCTGCTCACCAACTCCGTCTCCTCAGATTTCTACCGCGCTGATCAATTTTGATAAAAATTTTGCAAACAAGCAAGCGCTTCTTCAGTTTCGACCTGGGTAAACACTTGATAAAATCGGCTCACACTCCAAAACGGGTCAGGAGTCGCGAGAATAATTGCCCGGTTTGCGCCCTCAAAGCCCAACAAATCGCTGTTTTGCCGCAGAGCGTTCACCATTTCTTGCGGTGCCACAGGTGCACAAATCCAAATCTGTAGCGGGTTACGAGTTCTGAGTGCTTTCACGGCAACTGCCATCGTCATCCCGGTGGCGATGCCATCATCAACGAGGAGCGCGATCGCGCCTTCAGGGTCAATCTCAGTACGAGCGCCAAATTGAGCCAACTGCGCTTGAGCCTTCTCTTGAGCAGAAAGCAGGGCAGCTTCGCGATCGGGTTCTTGCACTCGATCAGAAGATGGTTTTAGCCAGAGGACGTGCCCATCGGCAGTGACTGCGCCGATCGCGAGTTCTAAGTTTTCAGGGCGCGTAATTTTTTTAGCCACGATCACATCAAGCGGACAGTCCAACGCCCGAGCAACTGGCTCTGCCACTGGCAAACCCCCACGCGGCAGCGCATAGACCACAAACCTTGTAGATTTTGGGAGGGTTTGAGCCTCGATTAGCACGGCTTGAGCCAGCTTTTCTCCGGCATCGTGGCGATCGACAAAAATCGTTGCGTTTCCACCTTGAAACAGTTGAGAAAGGGGCATTGCGTCCTCCAGCTTGGAACAACGGCTTTCCTTTATGATGCCATTCGTTTGATTTGATTGGGTTTGACGACCCGGCTCAAAACTATTTTCTACGATCGCCCTCAACTTTAAGGTTTCAATCTAGAATTTATTAGAGAGAATGTCCTGCCTGCTGATTCATGGTTAACGAAGAACAGATTAGTTTATTTGATTTGGGATCTAGCTCAGAGCCAGCCGCCCCCAAGGAGATTCCCAAAGATTTTGACCTCGATTTAATTCCGACGAGTGCCAAGATTCCGATTCCGATCGGCACTTATCAGACGATGCAACAGATGGGCAAACACTGCAACCAATGCCATCGCTGCGATTTGGGGGAAAATCGGACTCATGCAGTCGTCGGGCGAGGCAACCTCAACGCCCCGATTATGATTGTGGGTGAAGGGCCCGGACAAACAGAGGACGAAACCGGACTGCCGTTTGTGGGCAAATCGGGACAGCTATTAGACAAAATTTTAGAGTCGGTGAAGCTAACCGTCGAGGAAGATGTCTTCATCTGCAACGTGGTGAAGTGCCGCCCACCCGAAAACCGGACTCCCACCACTGACGAAGCCGAAGCCTGTAAAGGCTATTTGCTCGAACAGATTCGCATAGTTGACCCTAAAATTATTTTGCTGACTGGGGCAACGGCGATGAAGAATCTAGTGGGCATTAAGCAAGGCATCACCAAAGTTCGCGGTCAGTGGATCGATCGTGACGGACGGATGTATATGCCAATTTTTCACCCTGCTTATTTGCTGCGAAATCAGTCACGCGATCAAGGCAGCCCTAAATGGTTGATGTGGCAAGATATCCAGGCAGTGCGATCGAAGTTAGACGAAATCCGCGGCACGTAGGGACATGGCACTGCCGTGTCCTGATGCAGATCTGTCTAAATCAAATGGGTGCAATTCAGAGCGAGGGCAATTTAACTGGAATATTTAGTTTATTCTCCATGCTCTTTTGCAGGCATATTTTTAGGGCAACGAGGCAGAAAAAATGCAGTTTTACATGGTCGATGTGTTTGCGGAGGAGAAATATGCAGGCAATCAGCTTGCGGTGTTTTGTGGAGTGGAGACTCTTTCTACTGAGCAGATGCAGCGAATTGCCAAAGAGATGAACTATTCTGAAACCACGTTTATTGTGTCTGAAATTGCTGAGAATGGCGGCTATCCCGTGCGGATTTTTACGCCTCAGCAAGAGTTGCCATTTGCAGGACATCCCACCTTAGGGACAGCATTTATTTTGCAACAGGAAGTGATTCGGCAACCTACAGAGACGGTGACGCTAAACCTCAAAGTGGGACAAATTCCGGTGACGTTGAGTTATCAAGATCAGCAGATTGATCTACTCTGGATGCGCCAAAATCCGCCAACTTTTGGATCGCAATTTGATCGAGAAACGATCGCGCCCATTCTCAATCTCAAGGTGGATGAATTGGACGATCGCTATCCCATTCAAGACGTTTCAACGGGCTTACCGTTTATCATTGTGCCGTTAAAAAAACAGCGATCGCTCCAACGCGCCAAAATTGACCGAGAGAAACTATTTGAACTGATCAAAAACACGGAAGCCCAAGCCATTCTAGTTTTCTGTCCCGAAACCTATCACGCTAAAAATCAACTCTGTGTGCGCGTGTTTGTCGAGGGGTTGGGTATCCCAGAAGACCCGGCAACCGGAAGCGCCAACGGCTGTCTCGCCGGCTATCTGGCTCGATATGATTATTTTGGCGATTCTCCGGTCGATGTGCGCGTTGAGCAAGGCTATGAGATGGGCAGACCGTCGCTGCTGTTGCTCAAAGCGCAGAAAACAGGTGCCAAAATCGAAGTCTCTGTCGGTGGTCATGTGGTGATGGTGGCAAAAGGCGAGTTTGTTTAGAAGTGCTAAAGAATGCTGGCATTAAAAGAACGGCTACGATCGCACCTTCAAGAAATCGTTCGCGAACGGGATGCCTATCTAGCCACTCAGGGACACTTTTATGTACAGCAATATATTCGTCAGGCGTTTAGCCAATGGGGAACCGCTGAGAGTCATGAATTTCTAGTCGGAGCAAAAACTCACTCCAATTGGGTGCTGAACTTAGCTGCACAAGATCAAGTTAATCGACCTGCAATTTTAATCGGTGCCCATTACGATACGGTGCCAGGTTCACCCGGTGCTGACGATAATGCGACAGGCGTTGCGGTGCTGCTAGAGATGGCAAGAGCTTTTCACACCGAACCTGCTCGACATCCGATTCGACTAGTGGCGTTTGACTTTGAGGAGACTGCTTACGATCGGGCTGGCAGCACTCACTACGCACGCTCTATCAACGAGCCATTACGGTTGATGATTTCGTTGGAAATGTTGGGCTATTGTGTGGCTGATTCTAATTCGCAACTTTACCCAATCGGGCTGAAATATTTCTATCCCAATCAGGGCAACTTTATTGGATTAATTGGCAATCTAAAATCGATTCCAGATCTGATTCATCTACGGCGTAATATTCGTCAAGCAGGCGTGGGTTGCGAATTGCTTCCGGTGCCCAATAACGGAAAGATTTTGCCATTGACTCGTCGGAGTGATCACGCGCCTTTTTGGGATCGGGGCGATCGGGCTTTGATGGTCACTGACACCGCCGATCTTCGCAATCCCAATTATCACAAGGTCAGCGATCGGTTAGAAACCCTCGATCTCGATTTTCTAACCGGAATCTGTTACGGACTCGTCGCTGGAATTCGCTCTTTGTGATCAGATTTTTATGCCGCGCTTGCCCCAGTGCCGAACCGTAACCAATTTCCATTTGGCGAATCTGTGCGGCTGTCAGACGAGCATCTTACTTTAAAAGCGTGAAGTTATTTCTTACCGAACCCGTACAATTTTAGAATTGAGTAACGGTTGTAGTAGGAAGGCACTGTGGCGTTTAAAGTTGGTTTACTCGGATTGGGCACCGTCGGTACTGGAACCGTTGAGATCTTGCGTGACCCGGCTCAACGGCATCCCTTACTGCAAGAGCTAGTCATTCATAAAGTCGGAGTCCGATCTCTCGACAAAGCCCGATCGCTAAACCTATCCGCAGACCTGCTCACCACCGATTTAGAGGCGATCGTCACTGACCCCGAAATCGATATTATTGTCGAAGTCATCGGCGGTTTAGAACCTGCGCGATCGCTGATTCTCAAAGCGATCGCCCACAAAAAGCACGTCGTAACGGCAAATAAAGCGGCGATCGCTCGGTTTGGCGACGAAATCTTTACCGCAGCCTCAGAAGCGGGAGTCTACGTTCTACTAGAAGCCGCCGTTGGGGGCGGAATTCCCGTGATTGAGCCGCTCAAACAATCGCTTTGCGCCAATCGCATCAACACCGTCACAGGCATTGTGAACGGCACGACCAACTACATTCTGACCCGGATGCAAACGGAAGGCGGCGACTTTGGCGAGATTTTGGCAGACGCTCAACAACTCGGTTATGCGGAAGCCGATCCGACTGCTGATGTCGATGGGTTAGATGCCGCCGATAAGATTGCGATTCTCGCGTCTTTGGCATTTAGCGGACGCATTAAGCTCTCCGAAGTCTACTGTGAAGGCATTCGGCAGATTGGTGCAGCAGATATTGCCTATGCAGAAAAATTGGGATTTGTGATCAAGCTATTGGCGATCGCCAAACGTGAATCTGACGAGCAATTGCAGGTGAGAGTGCATCCGACGCTCGTTCCTAAAACTCATCCGCTCGCCAGTGTGAATGATGTTTATAACGCGATTTTGATTGAAGGCGATCCGATCGGGCAAGTCATGTTTTTTGGTCGCGGAGCGGGTGCGGGGCCGACTGCCAGTGCGGTGGTCTCTGATATTCTCAACATCGCAGCAATCTTAAAAGTCGGACGGGCGCAAGTTACGCAAGCCGATGGAACGCCGTTACTCGATCCGCTGCTGGCGTGTTCGCATCAGCATTATTGTACGATCGCGCCAATGTCAGAACTGGTTACTCGCTTCTATGCGCGATTTTTGACACAAGATTATCCGGGTGTGATCGGTAAGTTGGGCACCTGTTTTGGTGATCACGAAGTCAGCCTAGAGTCCGTTGTGCAAGCCGGAATCCGGGATGGACTAGCTGAAATTGTGGTCGTCACTCACGATGTTCGAGAGGGCAATTTCCGCGAGGCACTTGATGAGATTCAACGCATGACAACGGTTGCAAATATCGCGAGTGTGCTGCGGGTTTTGTAACGGTTGCCATAGAAACCTACGAGTAGTTCTAATCTAGAGTTCGTTCACACGATCAGCGATTGATCACTAGGTGGAACTTGTTAGCAAGCAAGGTTCACCGATGGTCAAAGCCGTTTGAGTAGCTCATCATACTCATCATGTGCGCCAATCCAATACCAGTAGATATGACCGGACTCTAGTAACCCCAGAACTCGGTAGTTGAGACTGACACGGACAGAGTAGATCGGCTGCTTATGACTGACTCGTTTAAATTGAAGGCTAGGATGGTAGGGATCTTCTTGCCAGAGTGCATAAGCTTTTGTAGCCTGTTCCTGAACAGATATAGGAAGCTCGTTAAGCCGTTTGCGAAAAGATTTGATTACACTTGATTTCATCCCTAAGATGGAAAAACAGTGTCAAGTGGAACTGTTTCTCCATTTGTGATCTCTTGCCGTACCATTGCCGCCATCTGACCCCACTGATCATCTGTCGTTGCTGCAAAACGAGTTTCCCATTTTTGCTCGTCTTGCAATTCAGCCAGAAATCGAGCTGCGATCGCGTCTTGCTGGTCAGGCGGAAGTTTTTCGATTTGAGCAATCGCCTGTTGAAGCAGTTCAGTCATCGTTTAGTAGAAGTAGTGGAGAACTAACCGATCAATCTCCTGTGACAATTTTCGGCACTTTGAAGAACTCGCCTTCTCGATCGGGCGCACCATTCAAAATGTCTTCACGAGGATAGGGCTGCTCACGGTCGACCCGCACCACGTTGCTGACCTCGATCGCGCGAGTCGTGGGCTGCACATCGGTCACGTCTAGCTCACTCAGCAACTCAAAATAATCCAGAATGCTGCTGAGTTGAGTCGTGAATTTTTCTTCTTCTTCGGGCGTTAGCTGCAAACGAGCAAGATGAGCAACTTTTTGAACCTGGGCACGATCGAGCATGAGCATTTAGTGATGAAGTTTGAATTGAGACAGACTTAGAAGTAGACATCCATCTGCGATCGCCCAGTGATTTTGAGCCAGTTTTGAGCTTCAATGTAGTTGTTAGGAGCCAGATTAATGGCGCGTTTCCAATAGTCGGCAGCTTGCTCAAACAAGGCTTCTGCTTCTTCTGCTTTGCCTTCTTCTTGGGCTTTCTCACCGAGATAGTGAAAAATTACGGCAATGTTGTTGACGGCTTGGGGCAAGCGCGGATTGAGTTCGATCGCCTGGTGATAATATTCCAGGGCTTTTTCGTGGTCACCATTGCTGGCGTGAATCAAGCCAATGTTATAGAGAACATAGCTGCGATCGTTTTCGTCATCTTCGAGCGTCAGAGCTTCGTAGTAGTTTTCTAATGCCTCAGCATATTCGCCATCTGCCTGAGCAGACATCCCATCTCGATAATAGGCAAAGGCTTCTTTCTCTCGTTTGCTTGCCGGAAAAACCCTCAAGATGAGATCTGCCATCACCGTGAAGCTCTTGTCGATGAAGTTGTCGTTGCGTTGAGTTCTAGGCATATAGCGCTTGTAGAAGATTGAAACGGCTAGGTTGTGCAGGTTCCAGACACTTATTGTAGTTTAGCGCCTCGGCAGACTCTGAAGTTTGAAGTTTGAAGTTTAAATTGACTCACAGTTCGCGATCGCGCTTTCTTATACTAGAGAGATAGCTCTATTCGGGGAACGCGCATGGATTCTAATCTGACTCCCGATCCCGCCATTGTTAAAGCCGTCGAGCGGCTCGATTATCGGGTCACGGTTGGCGACGTTGCAGCTCAAGCTGGGCTAAATGTCAATCTGGCAGAGCGAGGGCTGCTCGTGCTTGCGTCTGCCGCAGGTGGGCAACTTCAAGTTGCAGAGTCGGGCGAAGTCGTCTATCTGTTTTCTAAAGATTTTCAAGACGTTCTTCGCAATAAGTTTTTTAAGCTTCAGGTAAAAGAATGGCTCGATCGCATCTGGCAATCGGTGTTTTACCTGATTCGTATTTCCTTTGGAATTGTGTTGATGTTGCTGATTGCGCTGGCGATCGTGGCGGTGATTATCATCGTTCTCGCGATTAATTCCAGTCGGGGCGAGAACGATGACAATGGCGGCGGAATCGGGATGCCAAACATGGGGTTTCCCGACCTTTTTTGGATTTTCTATCCCAATTATTACGATCGCTACGATCGTCCGTCTCCCCACCGTAGCAATTCAGGTAAAGCCACCAGCGACATCAACTTTTTAGAAGCCGTTTTTTCCTTCTTATTTGGCGATGGCAACCCCAACGCAGACTTAGAAGAACGGCGTTGGCAAGCGATCGCGACGGTGATTCGCAACCATCGAGGTGCTGTGATTGCCGAACAACTTGCACCCTTCTTAGACGATGTTGGCACTGGCTACGATCGTGACTATGAGCAATATATGTTGCCCGTGTTAGCGCAGTTTAATGGGCGACCCGAAGTCAGCCCAGAGGGGCAAATTGTCTATCACTTTCCTGATTTGCAAACGACGGTGGTTGAGTCACGCCGCAAATCTGTCTCCGACTATCTGCAAGAATATCGCTACGTGTTTAGCCGCGCCAGCCGGGGGCAGAAGATCGCCGCTGCTTCGCTGGGTGCTTTGCTGTTGGCGTTGGCGATCGTCCTCAATGTCTTACTTTCAGGTGGGATTGCGCTGGTTGGCGCGGCTGACACCTTTGTGAGAGTGATTGCGATTCTCTCTCTGGGCTACAGCGCTGCCTATCTGTCGGTTCCGATCATCCGCAACTTTTGGATTGGGCTTCGCAATCGCAAAATCAGCGATCGCAATGGCGAACGGCAAAACCGGGCACGGCTATTAGAGCAAGCTGACCCGACGATCGCGCAAAAACTTTCTTATGCTCAACAGTTTGCGGCTGAAACGGTAATCGGCGAGGATGATTTGATCTACACAACCGAGCGAGATTTGATTGATCAAGAGAGCGATCGGGCGGCTCAAATCGATGCAGAATGGCAAAAACGGCTGGAGAGCGAATAGTTCTAATGAGCGCTCCCATTGACTGTCGAAATCTGCGTAAGGGCATGGCACTGCCGTGCCCATTACTCTTGCCAATAACCGATATTATTTAATCCAAGGGTCTTAGCGATCGCAGCCACTCGCCCTACTTCACCTCAATCTTGGCAAGCACCACACCTGTGTAATAGTGACCCATGATTTGCTGATAAGTTAAGCCTTGCCGCGCCATATTATAGGCTCCCCATTGACTCATGCCCAACCCGTGACCGAATCCAGACCCATTAATCATAAAGCCAGGTTCGGGTTGACTATTGCTTTTAGAAGCCACTTGGTTAGCTTGAGGAATGATCGAGAACAAGGTGCTTTTTAAGCCGAGAGCCGACTGTAACTTCTCGCCGCTCATGGTCGTGCTGCCCTTGTCACCAATAAACCTCATGGTGACCACCCGATTACACGATTTCGTCCCCTGAGCGATTTTCACTTCACGCACTCGACCCACTCCTGGAGCAAGACCGTTCAACGTACTTTGAGTGACTGGTGTGCTCCATTGAAAGACCGGAGCGCCCTGGTCATAGTTGTCTTTGACCGATCGCAGATAAGGCAACGGCTGTACCCAAACATCTTCGACATTTTCGGTGCAGCCACCCGAAGATGAGTGAAACACAGCTTCGATAATTTTTTGGTTATAAGTCAGCACTTGCCCTGCCGTAGCATTCACCGCCATCTGACTGCCGCCTGACTCATCTTGCACGCCGCGATAAACTTGCCATTTTGTGGTGTCACCTACGTCATAGACAGCACTGGCTGAATATTGGCGCTTGTGCAAGGCATAAGACCGGGCAACCACTGCCTGAGCTTTGAGCGCCTCTTGGGGCCAGTTGCCATTCATCTCACCGCCGAGGACGCTGTAGAGATATTGCTCTAAGTCAACATAGTTAACAGCCGAGAGTCCTTGACCGGCAGGGGCGAGATAGGCGCGACCGCGATACCAGCGATCGCCGATCCACACTACGCCGCCGCCCGTTGGCTCGATCCACAGTCCGCCTGCTTTCCAATTATTGATGGCTACGCCGCCGCCCGTTGCTTGAGCTGCAAAGCCGTTCATGCCTTGAATCTGACCCAAAGAACGCCCAGACGAGTCTTTGACCACGGCATTGGTCGAACTGCCCACATTGACCTGTCCGACTCCTTGTTTGATTAAAACTCTGAGATCTAGTGCGGCAGATGCAGGCGCGATCGTCACAACCCAAATCAGAGCGGTGAGCCACCAGCCCCGTCCTGTTGTGAAGTTGAATTTAGACAACAAGAGCGAGAGCAGCGAGGGAGATAGCATCTTTTGAAAGTTCCTTGTAGGGTCAACCATTACAGATCACAGCGCTGACACAGCTAAATCTGGATCAATTTGCGAGATCGGAT
>JAYVFW010000397.1:0-3353 GCA_043772715.1 Phormidesmis sp.
ACCCGAAATCGCGCTGACTACCAACGTTCCCGACGCAGTTGCCGTCTCTTCTAGCAACAGCGATCGCACCTTCTCCCGCACGGCTGGACGATCCACATAATGCTGCGGCAACGGCGGAGCCTGAAACGGTTTCCCCGCCGCAGTAGGACGACTTCCAATGTAGACATCCCGCGCATTCGCGATCGCATTTCCACCCTGCATCTCTGCAATGGATTGATTGCGATCGCCTGTAGTGGTTTGTTCAACTTGGGGTGGAGGCGGGTGCGATCGATTAGACTGCCCCCACAGCCACCCTTCTCCGAGCAACTGCCGCAGACTTCTTAAAAACCGCCGTAAAAGTTTTCCTAATCCCCATCGCTGCATCCTCACACCCATTCCTTACAGCGTCACATTTTTTTGCACCGACCCGATCGCGTTGCCCCCTTGCATTACGCCAATCGTCTGATTCTGATTTCCCTGCACAGATTGATTCACCTGAATTCCATCTGCTTGAGTCGGTGCATCTTTCAGCAACTCCGCCAACTCTTTTGCTAAATCTGGATGCTCCTCCAACAAATCTTGGAGTGCCAGTTTTGCGGCTGTTAAGCGATCGGCATCCTCTGGCGCATTTGCCGCCTTTTCCACTGCTTTCTTCGCAACGGGATCAGCTTCCACTTTCGGAGACAGCTTGATCCATACAGCTTTCGCCTTCGCCCACACATCCTCGCCAATCTTTTGACCAGCCCCTTCAGTTGCTTTCCCGCCCACTTTTACCAGGAATGGCAACGCAGGTGTCAAGATCTGTAGCAATACTGCGATGTCCAGCATGATCCTCTCTCCCGAAATCAAATACTCTCTTCCTTATACATCCGCTCTTCTATCTTCCTGCATTTCCACCGAAAATCCAATTCTTCATTGAGCAACAAACCTCAATCCCTGAAAGAAGTGTAGAGAGATTGTGATCAAGACGATTCAATTTCGTTTCTCCTTCATGGATAATTGCACCGTTGGAAAATCTGCCATTTGTCTGGTTTAACTCAGATGAGGACATGACAGATATGATGCTTAGTCGGTACACTGTTGCCGCCTAGAAACAGACGATCGGAACTACTCCTGAAGCGGCAAGCTCTTGTCTGAGTTCTGAGCGATCGCGCTAATGCTCAGTCATTGTCTTAAAAAGAACCGTTACCAGGAGCGGACAAACTCACGGACTGCCCGACGAAACTCTTGCCCTTGCGAATTGCCCGGAAGCGCGATCGGATCAGCCGAGAAAACATAGTAAACGTCTCCCCCATCCGTCACCTCAAAGCTGGCGGAGCAAACTTTTGCCCAATCATCGAGATGGCGACGCGCGATCGCAGGCTCTAATCGAGCCGCAGCCGCAAAATCGAGTAGAGAAACCCGACCGCGATTGATTTGCAAAAGCTGGAAAAACCGTTCTCGTAGCGCGTGACGATGCGCCTTAGCGCTGCCGTAGAGAAGCAGCCCGCCCACTGCGGAAGGTGCCAAGCCGAAGATCACCGTTAGCATCCACCAAACCGCCAATGCCCAATCCGTAGGATGCCATAACGCCATGCCTAGCAGCAGCCCGATCGACACGGTGCCGCCACCGCACAAAAATAAACCACCCATCAGCTTTCCTGCAACACTTAAAAAGCGATTCATCCCCGTGCCCTGCGTTAGTTCAAAGATTTTTACCCAAAAGGGTCTTCTTTCACACTAGCTCGTTTTTTTCGATCTAGAAGTGGCGCGATTGGTCGGCTAACCGTCCTGCTCTGCCTCAAAAGTTAGATAGCTGAAAATCGTTACATACGCTAGGTTTTAGAAGACTGATTTCTAAAATTTCAATTATTTTCTATGTTTTCACGCATCGTCCAAACCAGCTCTCGACAAGGTGAAATTGTTGAAGTCGTACTTCGCAACGGCTGGGATTATATGAAACGGCTGTTGACCGGAGGCAAAGTTGATGAACCCAAACTGCCCCCGCCTGCTGTTTTGCGAAACATCTTAGTCGAGCTTGGACCGGTCTATGTCAAACTAGGACAACTTCTCAGCACCCGCCCTGACCTACTGCCCGCCGAATATATCGACACGCTTTCAGCCCTGCAAGCCGAGGTGCCCCCGGTTGATTGGTTAGAAGTTGAGATTGTGATTCGGCAACAGTTGCACCAATCGCTCGAAGAAACCTTTGCGTCAGTCAATTATCGACCCGTCGCAGCAGGATCGATCGCGCAAACTCACCGGGCAACCCTCAAAGACGGTCGAGATGTGGCGCTCAAGGTTCAGCGTCCCGGCTTAGAGATTGTGATTGAGCAAGACATCGCCCTGATTCGTCTGATTGCTAGACTCGTTTCTCAAACCGATTTTGGGCAATACTACGATATTGTTTCGATCGCCGAAGAATTTACGCAAGCGCTGCGAGCCGAACTCGATTTTACTCAAGAAGCTCACAACACCGATTTGCTGCGGCGCAATCTGCAAGCCTCTCGCTGGATCGAACCAAACCGCCTGACGGTGCCCGAAATTAATTGGGATCTGACCACTGAGAAATTGCTAGTGATGGAGTGGCTCGACGGCGTGCCGCTTTTAGCCGCAAACTTTGCAAATCCGGCGTTTGATGGAGACGCAGCACGAGAACGCGAAGAAATTTCAACGCTGTTATTAAAAGCCTTTTTTCAGCAGATTTGTCTCGACGGATTTTTTCATGCCGATCCGCACCCCGGCAATATGTTTTATTTGCGAGACGGACGGGTGGCACTTTTTGACTGCGGCATGGTAGGACGGCTCGACCCCCGCACTCAGCAGATCTTGCTGGAGTTGATTTTGTCGATCGTCAATCTCGATGCTCAACGCTGCACTCAATTAGTCCTGCAACTTGCTCCTCCGGCTCAACCCATCAACCGCATCAAGCTCGAAACCGAATTTGATCAACTGCTGCGTCGCTACTATAGCCTCAACATTTCGCAGGTAAACTTTAGCAAGCTCGTTTACGAAGTCTTGCAGATAGCACGAAGCAACAAAATTCGCATTCCTGGAAATTTAGGACTGTGTGCAAAAGCGATCGCCAACCTAGAAGGCATCGCCCGCACCCTTGACCCCGAATTTAATATTCCCAATAAAATTCGCCCGATGATGACCGAAGTGTTTCAACGTCAAATCGTCGGAGAGGCTCCGCTAGCGGCACTGCTGCGAACCGTGCTAGATGTCAAAAACCTCTCATTGCAGTCTCCGCGTCAGGTCGAGATGTTGCTCGATCGCGTCACGTCAGAAACGTTGCAGTGGAATCTGTCAGTCAGAGAGCTAGAGCCAGTTCGTCGCGCTCTAGACACGTCTGCAAACCGTCTATCGTTTAGCGTTGTGGTCGGGTCGCTGAT
>JAYVFW010000398.1:0-9760 GCA_043772715.1 Phormidesmis sp.
TCTCACAACTCATCTTGCACTTGTCTAACAAAATGGTGTAAAGCCTGCTAAGTCTAGCTTTTAAGCTTCATTATGTGTCGAGTTTTGAGAATCTTTAACGACCGTTTTTGAGAAACCTTGAGGGCGCAATCTCGCTAAGAATCAAGTGGACTTCGTACCCTTCCGCCCCCAAGGATAGTTTGTGAGGATAGAAAAACAAAATAGTGCTGTCGTTTCCCTCCTGGACACCCATGAGCCTGATTGAACATCTCAAGCAAGTGCGTGACTTCCAAACCTAGCCTCGCTACAAGCTGTGGGTGATTCTGCTGCTCGTGGTGATGGGGAGCCGTAAGCACCGGAACTTTGCCTTGACAAAAGCTCATCCCCTCGTCAGAAGTGATCGTTTGACTGCTCGTACGTGTCGTTATTTACCTAACACCTGGTCAATATCCGTAGAACCGCCAAACCGAGAATTCACTCGTAGCGAACTGCCATCTTTTGAGCGATCGTAGGTCAAGGGCTGAGTTCGTGCGAGTTTTGCTTTACCCTCCGTGGCTAAAGATGCTGGAGGATATTTCTGCATGAGACGCTGTAATGCCTCAATCCGTTTTGGGACAGCCGGATGCGTTGTGTCAGACTCCGCTCCGGGTGTGCGGGCTAAAACTGCCATTGCTCTGAAACAGCCTTGGGGTTCAAATCCTGCTCTCGTAGCGAAAAGATACCCAGCTTCATCTGCCTCAAATTCCTGTCGTTGTCCTGTTGCAGCAAGATTAGATTCGAGTTCAGCTTGCTTCTTCCTAGCAATCTCTTGAATGCGCTGCTCGGCACGATTGAGCCGATTCTGGCTCTCATTTCTTAGAATCCCGCCGCCTAATCCAGGAATTCCTCCAAGGCTTCCGAGTAAACCTCCTAAAACTCCAGTTGCCGTAGAGTCAGTCTTAGCATCGCTGATCTCTCGATTAACTTCTGCTTCTGCTTCTGCTCTCGCTTTTGCAATCAGCTGTTCTTTTTGGGCTTGTCCGAGCGCAATGTGCCGTTTGTCGTTATGTCCCATCTCATGCCCAACAATGCACGCAATAGCTGAAGAATCTCCTGCAAGCTGATCGAGCAAACCGTCATAGACAGCGACTAAATTAACCTGCGTTGCAAATGCATTGATGTCATAGGCGGAAACAGTCCCAATTCTCCAAGGGCGTTCATCTATCCCGTTTGCTCGGGCAATCCGCTCAACAATCCGATAGAGGAGATAGATGTCTTCGGGTAATTCAGCTTTAGCCCGATCGTAGAGGCTTCTAGTGGGTTGAGTGGTTCGCTGGGCGGGGGTTTTTGCTACAGATACAGAGGCTGTAACGGCTAGTAAAAGTGCACACAAGGATGTGATTTTCGCGAACTTTTGCAGGCGATGGGGAAATGCAATCATTTTGGTAATTTGTGTTTCATTACGTCTAGGGCTGAGCAATGGTTGAACCTGCATCAATCAGTGACTGACCCCCCTCAACACGCAATCCGAAGCGCTGTCAGTCATGGTTGAATCAAGCAAATTTGATTGTAACCCTGGTGATCATCGGAACAATCGCTTCTTCATAGAACATTCATACAGCGGTCTTGAATAATGAGCGATCGTTGGCTTTGCAGCGCACGATCGCTCGTTGATCGAAGCTCTAGCGACCGATGGGGATGACAAAGGCGGCGGCACCGCCAGAAGCGATGGGATTGACAAAGTTAAGGGTCACTTTATCTTGGTTGGGATCGTTGGAGATTCTGTAATCGATGGCGATGCGTCCTGCGCTGTTTGTGGTGAATTGTCCTAGATTGCGTTGCTCGGTACGGCGAGTTCCTGAGTTGTAGAAGGTTTCAACTACTAAGACGGGTGTGTTTGCGAGACGTTGACCATCGGCAGATTTGACGGTCGCGGTGATGCGCAGCGCTGTACCACGGGGGTAGCGGGATTGGTTAGGAGAGATAGACAGCCCAATGGAATTGTTGGCTTGAGCAACTTCAGTTGCTGGCGGCGATAGATTGACAACGCCTGCGGTAGCGGTTGCTATGAGTCCAACTAGCATGAATTTGGCAACGAGATGAGACATAGAATATCCTTAAGTTTGAAATCTGGATCAATCTACTCGGATGGGAAAGATTTCTGTCAAATGGATGCCAGAAGATCCTGCCCAATATTGCAAAGGTGATCACCTGAGTAGATAGATTGATGAATGACCTTTGCTGTGTGTCAGCGTATCAATGAACTAATTTGGAATTGTATTTGAAGCCTTTTTCTCACACAGCTCAGGTTTTCGTTATGGCGTGTGATCTTTTTCTCACAGATGTCTTAAGCGTATTTTTAGCCTGGTAAAAGGAAGAGGATGATAGGGTCTTTCTAAGGGTTGAGTCTGTGCCAGAAGATCGTCCAGCGGCTTCAAGATTCAGGAGGGCTATTGATTGAAATGACCCATCGCTAAACTCGATGAGGCATCCAGTCAGCCAAGCTGTGCGATCGCAATCCGTTGGCTCAAACAACGCCATCTGGCTTTCCTGAGTATGGGCAGCCTCGTGAACCTGCGGGTTCGGGTGCCCCAAGATAATCTCGATTGTTTAACGTATCAGGAGAAGAAGGGAATGACTCGATCGCGGCGGTCGGCTTATCGGTATCAAGCGGGGGGAAGTCTCAGGGCGACTGACCCGACTTATGTTTATCGAGATGCGGACGATCGCTTGTACGAGCGCTTAAAAGCGGGTGAGTTTTGCTACGTGTTTAACTGTCGGCAGATGGGTAAGTCGAGTCTGCGAGTGCGGACGATGAAGCGATTGATGGCAGAGCAAATTTGCTGTTTGGCAATCGATTTAACGACGATCGGGAGTGAGGGGATTTCGTCGGATGCTTGGTATAAGGCGTTTATCACGACGCTGCACGATTCTCCGGTTTTGGAGTTGTCGGATCTGGTTGATTTAAATGGGTGGTTTGCCGCGCGTCAGCATTTACAGTCGGTGCAATTGCTCCATGTGTATTTCAAGCAGGTGTTGTTGAAGCAGTTCCCCGATCGCCAGTTTGCAATTTTTATTGATGAAATCGATCATGTTCTGCATCTTGATTTTGACATTAGCGACTTTTTTGGGTTAATTCGGGCGTGTTTTAATGGGCGGGCGGATGATGCAGAGTACGATCGCCTAACGTTTGCGCTGTTTGGCGTGACCACTCCTACGAATTTGATTCAGGACTCTGAGAAGACCCCGTTTAACATTGGTAAAGATGTGTTGCTGTCGGGGTTTGAGTTTGAGCGATCGCTCGTGTTGGCGGAGGGATTAGTTGATCGAGTTGCTAATCCTGAGGCGGTGCTGCGGGAGATTTTGGGTTGGACGGGAGGACAGCCGTTTTTGACGCAGAAGCTTTGTAGTTTGGCGCAGGCAGAAGCGGTGGAGCATTCTGCAATTGCTTCGCAGGCTTCTGAAGGAATAGCAGGGCAGGAAGCGGAGTGGGTGGAGCAACTGGTGCGATCGCGGGTGATCGAGAACTGGGAGACGCAGGATCATCCGGTACACTTGCGGACGATTCGCGATCGCGTGTTGCGGGATGAGTTGAAATCGGGTCGGCTGCTGGGGCTGTATCAGCAGATTTTGCAGCAGGGCGAGATTGCGGCAGATCAGAGTGAGGATCAGCTTGAACTCTGTTTATCGGGGTTGGTGGTGCAGGAGTTGGGGAAACTGCGGGTGTATAACCGCATTTATGGGACGGTATTTGATCTGGTTTGGGTCGAGCATCAGTTGTCACAGCTTCGACCCTATGCAGAACGATTGAATCGTTGGTTAGCTTCAGGTGGGAAGGATCAGTCGCAACTGTTGCGGGGGCAGGCGCTTTTAGATCAGTTGGCGGCGGCGAAGGGGAAGCATTTGGCGAATGAGGACTATCGCTTTTTTGCGGCGAGTCAAGATGCGGAACTGTCAAAGGTGCGGAAGCGGATTCGCTGGGGTGTTGGGGTGTTGGGGGTGACGATCGCAGGCGCGATCGCGGCTTCGCTGGTGGCAACACAAGCAACGGTGATGGCAAAGAAGGCTGAACAAGGACTGCAAGGGAGTCAAGCACAGCTTACTCAAACGACGCAGAAACTTGAGACGGTTCAAGCACAAGAGCAAACGGCACGGAAAGAAACGCAGCAGGCGAAGCAGGAGAAACAGAAGGCGACTCAAGAGAAACAACAGGCGGAGCGTAGTGTACGGCAGCAGCAGCAAGCATTAGCGGCGGCAAGTGACAAGCTGGTTCAGACTGAACGACTGGTGGAAGTTGCGAGGCAGAAAGAGACGACAGCAAGAAGTTTGGCGACGACTGCGAATCGATATAGGGAGCAAGCACAAGCGGAAGCGCGAACTGCTCGGAATGAAGTAGAGCAAGCGGAGAAACTGGCAGAGCAGGCACGGCAGCAAGCGCATGAAGTGGCTTTATCCTTAGGGGCAAGCGATGCACGACTGAAAAGTGCTGCGGCAAAAGAACTGTTACTCCTAGAACAACCCTTTACTGCATTGCTTGAAAGCTTGAGAGCGGGGCAGAAACTCAAACAACTAGATAAATCAGCTTGGGCGAAAGATAATACGCAAATGCAAGTTGTAGGTACATTGCTACAGGCTGTCTATGGTGTCCATGAGCGCAATAGTCTAGAGCATCAAGCCATGGTTTGGAGCGTTGCCTTCAGCCCGGATGGACGAACCATTGTCTCGGGAAGTTGGGATACAACCCTGAAGTTGTGGAGCTTGGATGGACGAGAATTACAATCCTTCAAGGGGCATCAAGACACTGTTAGGAGCGTTGCTTTCAGCCCGGATGGTCGAACCATTGTCTCGGGAAGTGATGATAAAACCCTGAATGTGTGGAATCTAAATGTAGATAGCCTAATGTCGCTGGGTTGTGATTGGATGCGAGAGCACCTCAGTAATAATAGACAAGCGATCGAGAGAGACAAAGCGATGTGCGCCCCCTACCTCAACCGGAAATAACGCCTGATCGCTCCTTCAGTCACAACTCCAAGCTTTGAGATATCTGAAGGGGAACTTGCTTCGCAAACCGCACTCTGCAACTTCTCAGTGAGGTGCGATGGCGAGAACACGATTACTTTGCTCAATGGACTTTCGAGATCGCCCTCCTCAAGTTCTCAATCATCAGCGACCTCTAAACCTGACCTACTGATGATCACACCCGTTGACCACTGCTGAAACTGCGAGCGCCATAAAAAAATCCTTAGCGTTTCAGGGTTGCTAAGGATCTCTTTTGACCTCAATGATTAATCGGTGATCTGGTAGTAATCGTATTTACAAACATTTACCCGACGCACCTCCTGAGTATAGCCATTCGGAAACACCCACTTAAAATCGTAGTAACACGGGCGACCATACGGATTCACAAACTTGATTTTACTTGCCTCTCCACTCCCAATCTCGTCGCCAACATAGCGCCACTTCGGGTCATTGGAGTCAGACATATAAAGTTTAAGCACATCGTAGCTTGTCCGGTTCACAAAATGAAAATTCGTCTTCGCTGCCGAAGCGGATGGCGCGATCGACAATGGCAATGCCACCGATAGAACAAATCCTAAACCTGCAATTGCACGACGAGACAGTTGACGTAGCATATTAAACTCCTTAAACAGATGAGTAATGGAAAGACACCATCAAATTTGCTTCACACCCGGCGATGATTGAATCTCTGAACTTTTTTGTTCTCTTAGGGTTATGAATGTTCTTTGATGAGTTCCACATTAAACCCGTCACAAGGAGGCATTACAGATGTTTGGCATATCTCTCAAGCGCCCTCCAGTCAGGCATTCCTTTGTTAGATTGAGTCATAAACCGTGCGATTTTTCTCACAAATTAGGGGGGTCTCCATCCAAACCCAATCAAAAACTTCACAGGAGGATTTACAGACTCTTTATTTTTCTCCTCCAAAAATACGTGATAGGTTGCTAACAGCAGAAAGTGCCTAGTTTTAAGATCGATCGCAGGAGACGTTGAAGCCTTGTGAATCAGACAGCCTTTGAGGAAAGCCTAGAGCAACTTACCCGAAAACAGCGTCAGGTTCTGAAGCACTTTCTAAGTGGGATAGAGGACATCGAGATCACTAAACTGATCGACGCGAATGACCGTTCAGCCGTAAGTCAACATATTAGTAATATTGGTAAACGGTTCGGCTTTAGCAATCGAAAAGGAGAACATTTTTCGTTTCGAGATGCCCTGATCGAACTGTTTTTAGAACACAAATCCGATTGGGTTTGTCAACGTTATCAGAAAACGTATGGAAAGCGTCAAACGCAACGGTCTCGCAGAATCGAGCGCCCAGGTAGCCCCTTAGCCGTAGCATCCGAATTTTATATTCAGCGCGATCGTGACGAACCCTATCTCGACGAAGTGCTGCAACCCGGTGGACTCCTACGCATCCGTGCCCCCCACAAAATGGGCAAAACCTCCCTCCTCAATCGTCTTCGGGTTCAGCTGCGAGAAGAAGACTGTCAGGTTGTCTCCTTCAATCTACGATCGGCAGTCGATCAACAGACCGCTCAGAACCTGCCACAATTTTTGAAATGGTTCTGCGGCATCCTGCAAGATGCCTTGGATATTGAACCCAAACTAGCAACGCTCCCTCAAACCAAGGATGAAACCTCGAAGTACTTTCAAACCACCGTATTAAAGCAACTTCAAACGCCTCTGGTGCTGATTCTAGATGAAGCGGACTGGCTCTTTGAAAACCCTGCGACCGCAAAAGACTTTTTCATGCTCCTGCGAGGGTGGCATGAATTCGCGAAAGATCCAGACAAGGAAATCTGGGAACAACTTCGATTAGTCATTGCCCATGCCACCGATGACTACCTCAAATTTGATAGTTCACCCTTTGGCAATGTAGGCGTTGTCGTGTCCCTAGCTCCACTGACTGCACAACAAATTCAGCAACTCGTGAGTTTATACAACTTAGAATGGCTTAATCCTGCTGACATCAGTCGCTTAATGAATCTGATTGGAGGGCATCCCGACTTAATTCAGAAAGCACTTTATCATCTCAAAGAAACCGGAAAACAAACGCTAGACCAATTGCTAGAGCTAGCCCCAACGCTCCAGGGAATTTATGCCTCTCACCTCATGGAGTTATCCCAAAAACTGAAGAGTCAACCGATTTTAGACGATGCCCTTAAACAAGTAGTGCAGGCCAGAAACGTAATCCTTACCCCAGAGCAAGTCTTCAAGCTAGAAGGGCTGGGACTGGTGCAGCGAGAAGGCAATCAAGTCCGCCTCAGTTGTGAACTCTACCGTCAATTCTTCCAGACCTGGGCTTAACAGTCGTGCAGTTTTTCTCACAAATGCTGCGGATTCACAATGTAAGCCAGATTTGTTTAATTTCATTCACAGTGTGCGAAGCGCGATCGCACTCTCCATTTACCTAACGATAGGTTTCCCTCACAAACCGAGCTTTTCCCTTTAATCCTTCATTTGTCACTCTCGCTGAAGCGAAATCTGAAACCTAGCAAAAGCGCGTGTTTTCTATTTTGACATCTCAAAGATGACAAGAGAGCAAAACGTAGGTACAGCGAGAGTGACAAATGAGGGATAAATTGGTATGAGCTGGTTTGTTAGGCTTCAAAAACTATCTGCATCCAGTGAGCTTCACCGTTATCGACTTTGTTTTAAACCTCCGATTTTGAGAGGGTCAGAAGGACGATCGCCGCGTCACAAAAGAATCAATCTTCCGAACTATCAAAACCTATTTCACAATCAAAATTGCAAAACTGACCGAAACCGATGAGATTTGAGAGTCAATTGCAGCTTGGCAAATAAAAGGTAACGGATCATCTGTAACTAAGCACTGCCTGGACTTGCCTAAATCAATCGTTTGAAGTTTGAGAGGCATTAAAGTAATCCAGGGTGATTTGAAGGATTAATTGTATCCAAGGAGAACGCCTCTCTTTGATGAGCAGCCTAACAATTTGCGGGACAATATCTTCTATTCATCCGATATTAAGGCCTCTAGTTTTATCAGCAGAGCCTGGGCTTGTTTCCATTTTTTTGGGTCTTCCCACAGCTTGGCTCGGATCACTCGGCGAGAGAGAGATTCAACGGTAGCTTTGGGGGACGCTTCGTCTGGCTCTGGCTGAAGGGTTTTAATTCGTTCCCGGATTTGGCTAAGGGAAAGGTTTTGTTTAATTGTGGACTCGAGCAAAGCTTGACGTTGAGCTTCGTCTTTCACGCGAGCAATCGTCTGGGCTTTAGTATAGGCAAGCTTACCTTGGCTCAGAGCTTCTAGAACATTAGCTGGGAGATTCAAGAGTGGAAGTCGATGATTTACGAAAGATTCCCAGGACATCAGACCTAGACCTAGACCCGTGAAGACGCTTTCGATCGCTTCAATCTCTGGGCTTCCAACAACGTTGTTGGAAGATTTCCGATCTGCTGTTTTTGAGCTTCCAACAACGTTGTTGGAAGCTTTTTTGCGCTCATGTTGAAGGCGGTGAAGAAGGGGTGGCAGGTCAGCTACATCTCGATCAAGTCGAATGCTGAGCAATTGTAGAATACCTTCAGTTTCTTCGAGGGGGTTAAGATCTTCCCGTTGTAGGTTCTCGATCAGGGCAAGTTGCAGGGCTTCGGTATCAGTCAGTTCGCGGATGACGACGGGTATTTCGGTTAACTCAAGCTGTTGAGCCGCTCGATAGCGTCGTTCTCCGGCAACAAGTTCGTACTGATCAGGTTTGCCCTCGACTGGGCGCACCAGAACCGGTTCCAAGATGCCGTGTTCTTTAACAGATAAAATTAATTGTTCTAGCTTCTCTGGGTCAAAGTAGCGACGTGGTTGCTGGGCACGCAGGCAAATTGATGTGAGGGGAAGATTGTAATCTCCCGCTACTTGATTTTCAACCTGTTCAAGGCTGTCGCGCAGTTTACTCAGGCTTCGCCTTGCCATAGTTCAATGCCTCCGTGAATAGCTGTTCGTATTCTTCTGCGGCAACCTGGGCAGCCTCGCCTGACATATTAAAGACGGTTGCCGATTGACCAGGAGCATCGGCGATCGCCATACGGCGATAAATGGTTGTATCCAGTAATTTGATGCCAGGAATATCAGATAAGGCGACTCTGGCTTCCCGCAACAGAATGCTGCGTTTTTCGGCTTTGTTAAGGAAGATAGCGGCATGAGGCTGTCCTTTCCGCACCTTCTGAACGTTGTGAACCAAGCGCACAATTTTCTCGGTACTCGCCAGATCGAGCTGGGCGGCTTGAACTGGAATCAATGCCAGGTCAACTGCTAACAAAATGGACTTGGTGGTTTCGCCTAGAACGCCGGGGGCATCAATGACGATCGCGTCGTACTGATCGGCAAGGTCAGTAGCGGTTTCAAACAGCTCTTCGGGGTCATCAATAACGCGGAACTCCAGACTCATTTTCTGTAGCCACTGGCTGGAGCTTTGCTGCGAGTCAGAGTCAAGGACAAGGGTATTTTGCTTGCGCTGGTGACTCAACCAATAGGCAAGATGAGCCGCTGTTGTGCTCTTGCCCACGCCTCCTTTCTGGTTGATCACACCGATTAGCATCTGTTTTTTGGGGTAATGATGCGATTTGAGTATAGCGGAGAGAGGCAATGGCGAAGCAATTTGAACAGACGATTTTGGCAGAATGAAGCGGTTCAGTAGATTTAATGGAAATTAATTAAGGGGCAATCTGAGCGACATACAGCGCATTTCAGGCTTATGAAGTACAGTAACAACAGTCTGCGAACCAGTTGCGTAAATGCTCAGGATTAACTAGGTGCAAAGCGGTTGCAATC
>JAYVFW010000399.1:0-9753 GCA_043772715.1 Phormidesmis sp.
GCTTAAAATAAGTTTACAAGCAATCTCATCCTTAATCAATTTTTACTTTATATGTCATTACAACCAGCAAAAATGCGCCTATCGCCCAAACCGTCCGTGTTCTCGCTGCTGACTGCATTTATGCTGCTGACGATCCTCTCGAATTTAGTCAGAACGGCTGTGTATCTCGATTCCCCGTCCGAGAATACGATGGTTCGACAAATACAACACGAACCGATCCTGGTCGAAGTGTCTTATCCGACAAGATGAATTGTTGAGAATCATCGAATTCGACGGGCTTTTTAGTATTTTTTAGGCTACAATGAAGTATGCCTCAGTTACAGGCACCCCAAAAACCCGCTACAGTATAGCGGGTTTTTGCATGGCAAAAATTAGCGAGTTATCAGATGGAACACCTAGCAAATTTCTCAGTTAGCGGCAATGCTAAAATTTTCAACCTCCTGACCAAGCATCTGTATGCCCAACCATTGACTGCCGCCATCCGCGAAGCTGGCACCAACGCGATCGATGCCAACCGTGAGAACAATATCGATCTGAGCGTTTACCCGATAGAAATAACCGTATTGGGCGGACGGGCTGACGAGCCAACCCTGCTTAAATTCACCGACCGTGGCATGGGAATCGATCCCGAACGGATGGATCGGTTTGTGTCTCAATTAGGGGCTTCCAGCAAGCGCGGCGACACCAATCAGAATGGAACCTTCGGCATCGGGCTGCTCAGTATCTTGAATATCTCCGACCAGTTTGCGATTCAAACAACCACGATCGTTAATGGTGAGCTGACTGGCTATCACTATATTGTCTTTATCGGTGTCGAGGGTATCCCCGTTTACACCCAAATACAGGTCGAATCGACAGGACAGGCGGACACCGGATCGACGATTAGTTTCCCGGTCAAGAACGCGCTGCTGAGTGAGGTTTTGGCGACTGTCGTAGACGTCTGGAATGCCAGCGATCGGGTCAAGATCTTCCGCGCAATTGGAGGATCTCACGCTACAGTCCCGCACAACTCGCCAGAACATACTCAAAAGACTACATTATTCCAGCAATCCGGCATGAGTCTAGTTGGCAATGCCCCCCATCTCCTCGACTGTCTGACCGCAATCGTTCCCGTAGTCAAAGTCGGCGACGTTATCTATCCCGTTTTTTGCGATCGGGATCGCTTTCACGACCTGCTGTCTAGTCGCAACGATCTGCAAATCGGCATCGAACCTTCGCGCAACCAACTAGTCCGACGCTTGGTACCACCAACCTCACTGGCTCTATTCGGATCGGTTTGGCGACATATTCTCGGCACCGATTATGAGGTTTTATATGGACCTCGGAATGCGAATAAACTACGCGATTGGCACGGGCACCACCGCCAATCGGCGATTCTCTATCTGGAATTCGGCAAGGGTGAAATCGAACTAACCGTCTCTAGAGAGGGTTTAGTCGCCAATGAGGCTAATTGCCTCCTGGTCGCCGAACGCACGATCGCCGCAATCGCCGCAATTACTAAGGAGATCGAAGCTCAATTTCTCAGACTTCAAGCCGATGGCGATCTTCGTGCGGCGATGAATCTAGCCAGCAAGATCCCTGGTTTCAATCGGATCCGCTTTTCCGAGGGGTTGGAATTTGCGATCGCCGATTTAAAGCCTCAGATCTCGGTTATGACCAATTTCGACTGGACTGATGTCGAATCCGCGCCAGAGGTTGCGATCGTCAAAAAAGTCTCGTGGCTAAATATTGTCTGGCTGTTGTTCAAGCGCGCACCCACCCAGGCGATTCGCGTGTCGATCGTCTTTGGCAGTAGCCGCAAAATGTCGGTTGCGGCATTAGAACGGGCAATTGGAGCTAAAGTCAGCACCCTCGGTTCATTTATCGCGATCGGCGCAACCGATCTCGCAGCAGCCGGGAAATTAATCGAGACTTACCGTCTGCGCGAGCTGGGGCATTCGGTCGAGCTGTTCGCAGCTAAGTCGGCACCTGTCAAGCCACGTCCCCAGCCTCTACCAGCTTCGGTTGACAGTCAGCCCCACTCTCAACTGCTGGAAATCGAGTCGATTCGTTCGATGGCGACAGAGATCGAACGAATCGCAGCCGCTGGTACGCATTTAAACCAGATCGTTCAAGACTTCGTACCTGCCGTGCCGGGAACGATCGAAGGCAACCGATCCAGGGGATTGAAGTCCTGGTACTTACCCCTAACTGCATCCACCCAGCGGATCGAAATCGCCTTCTACTGCCTGCTGGCTGCCGATCTGGGGATCGAGGGGCGGCTATTCTTTCACCTCGACGGCGCCGCTCCCGATTTCCACCTCACCTTGCCCGATGCCCACAATTTACTCGACGAGATTGCGCTCCGCGCCAAAGCCTACATCTCTGAGATCGGCGATAAGTGCCGTCGATTGGGCTTTATCCCTGGCGTAGATCCCAATTGGGCTTGGTACTCAAGCGAACTCCACAGTAGTCTGTTCGAGCCGATCTCGTCAGGCTTTTTCGATCGACTATCCGCGCTGAGCTGCCAGTTGGAACGACTCAAAATGACGACGGCATCAGAACAGGCGGCGATCGATTTTTGCTTTAGTTCGCGACGGCTGAACGGGCTGATCTTCGGCTATTGGCATCTCATCTACCAGGATCCGAAGGACGAAAACTCGGCGCGACTGTTCGGATCCGAACCGCTTGAAACAGCACCGACCGACGACTCTCGTGGTCGAGGCGTACTCAAACTGCTCGTGGGCATCGCCGCCGTGCATTTCCCACTTATCAAGCTCTGCCTCGGAATGCCCGGCAGCGATCCGAACTGGCTTGCGAGTCGTCAGCACTGCATCACCGAGTCGTCAATTTCCGCGACGCTGCTTTTGTTAACCGATTCACTCCCAGTCTTAAAAAAATGATTCCTAACACCTCTAGTAATTTCGTCGAAACCAACAGCGATAGTTCCAGTCAATTTACGGTCGCAAATTCGAGTTATCTAATCGAGCTGCTTTCGACCAGGCTCTATGGCGACAAGCTCGGCTCGTTCATTCGCGAGATCTGCACCAATGCGATCGATGCGAATATCTCTGCGGGGAATCCAGATGAGCCGATTACGATCGGCATCGAGAATGCCGATGGTATCGTCGTGGTAGCCATCGGCGATAGCGGACTGGGCATGTCGCCCGAACTGATCCAGTCGAAGTTAGCCGTCTTGGGAGAATCGACTAAGGACGGTGATAATGAGTCCCACGGGGGGTTTGGGATTGGTTTCTTAACTGTAGTATCGGTGTCGCTCAACATTGAAATCCATAGCTTTCATTCGGGTATTTTCTATCACTATCGGATTTGCGACAATCGAGGGCAATTGGGGATCTACCTGGTCGAAAGCAAATTTGCCGTCGGCGAGGGAACGATCGTTAAAGTTTGGCTCGATCGCGATTATGTTCGGCACAAGGACGTCGATCGGGCGGGATCGGATCTAAGGCGGGCTGTCGGTAACTTCGCCTATCCGCTCAAGGTTTCGCCAAAAATCAGCTCTGGCGACTGGCAGTTGTTCTCGTCCGAGCAACTCACTCGGTCGATCGCCAGTTTTCACCAGCGACGACTCTGCGGCGATGCCGACTATGCTTTTCATCTCCAGTCAGACAAGGCGATCGGCAACAGTCGAAAGCTAAATATCCAGCGGTGGAGCATGGTATCGCAGAACATAGTCATCATGCTCGGCGAGGTTGGCTACAGTGTTTCGACAAACAGCCTGCTCGAAGGGATGGACGACTGGAACGTCCGAACCATTGACGAAGACCAACTCAGGGATTTTTGTCGGGGCTGCGGGAGCGGATCTGGGTTGACCGATAGCAATAATTGTCTGATATTGTATTTCAATATCGGAGATCTAGCGGTATCGACCAGCCGCGAGCGTCTAGTGGAGTCCGTGGCTAATTCGCGGCGCATTTTTGACAAGCTGCTCCTGGCTTACGATCGGCTCAAGCTATTCATTCCCACCAAAATGATCCACTCGCCCCGCCATCTGGGTGTCCTGGGAGTCGCGCCCAGCGACTATTTTGCTGCTGCCGCGAGCTGGGGACTTTATACGGTCAAGTTCGGTGAGATCGACATCGATCCTTTCAACCATCACGATCTGACTCATTGCCACAGCCGCTGGCAGAAGCAGGACAATAACCGCTACGATCGCCATCTAGACGAAATTGTCTATTTAACCTCTAAATTCACCAAAAGTAGCTTCACAGCAGCTCAATTACTTCAGTCATTAATTGAGATTTCCCGCACGGGTAGCCCGAAGGTAATAGTTGTCGACGGCGAATCCAAGGATATATCTATCCTCCGCCTGCTGAAGAAATTCCCCGAGGGGAACGATCTCGATCTCGACCGGACGATCGTCATCGATATTCGATCCGAATGCACGACTTTTGAGATACTGGTGAACCAGTCATTGCCGTGGCTGACCAAATTTGCCAGCGTATCTAAACTCGAGACAATAGCGGGCAAAGCCAGTTTGACTTTCAATAAAAGCTCGGTATCGACGCTGATCTGGCTAAACGCTACAGATCCGACAGCTCCTGTCCACACCAAGTTCTATTACACGGGGCGCACGGAAGACAGCCGAGAATTTAGCCGATCGAACTTGAGTAGCTTTACCCATCGGCATGACGACCGCAGTCTGCCGATCTATTATTTTGGACCCACAGATTTTAATTATCGCCTGTTCCGGGTGTTCAAAACGACGTTAGATCTCCTCCAGATCGAGCTACCAGATCTGTATATTATCGGATCTAAAGCCGCCGATTCCTTGCGCGATAAGGACTACCAGTTAACCTACGCTTGGGACCTGGTCTTACCAGCCCTCAATGACTGGGTCGGCTCCTCTTGGCTGGTTACGAGCGGTCGCCTGGGATTTACCCCGACCCACCATTACAGTAGCCATCCCGACTCCACCATCAGCGATATCATCGATGCTCGACTATCCTTTCTGACTCAGCCAGCAGTAATTAACTTTATCGATCCCGCTAAAATCTGGCTGATAGAATGGTTGAGCCAGAATGCCAAGCTGGCAGATTTCGTAACGATGGGACTACTCGATGCGATCGTGGCATCCAAAGAGTGGGACTATGCGTCGAATTCGCTGGCGTGTGAGTGCAAGGGCAAGATCCTGAGTACGCGACAAATCGGATCGAGAGATGACAAATGTCTCGCTCAGTCGATCGACTATTTATTCGCGGATATGCTGTCCAGCCTGCCGATCCTGACCAGATCGATCGGACTGTTTAACGCTAACCACTTCGATCTATGCGCCGAACGGGCGACTGCCGATTTGTGCCTGCAAGAGATCGAGAGCGGTTCGCTCAAGCGGTGGCGCGAACAAAATCCGCATTAAAAAAGGTGGCAGAGAAAAAGATCTCTGCCACCTTTTTTAGTGTACCGATTAGCCTCGGCGAGTGCCTTTGCCGGACGCAATGTTTTGAATCACACTTGCTACGCCCAAACGAGCCATGTCGTAAGACATGGTTGCCGTGACGTGTGCATCACTATCGCCTTCATCACCGCCGGACATATCCAGTTCGGGGAATTCCAATTTGGTGATAAACAAGCCTAACAGTTGGATTTTGACTTCCTTCTGATCGGAAGTGTTAAAGTTCCGGTAGAAGGTGATATCTCCGTTGCGCTTGCAATTGACGTCGGCACCGCTGCCTTGGTCGATACATTGGATGTACCATTTATCGAAATAATCTCTAGCTACGTCAGATGCTAACTGGAAGGTGCAGCCAAATTCACCAGCGTTTGTCCGACCTCCGGGTACCTTGGTTTTATCGGCTAGCTCGATCACACCCTGCTCGATGGCAATCGCATCGCGAGTGATCAAGATCACCTCTCCCATGTCCAGGATTCTGAGGACCTGCTTGCCTTTGGTGAAGATATTTTGCTCTAAGACGCCCTTATTGACCTCTCCGAAGCTGTTCCGTGATAATGCCATTTTATTTCTTTGTGTCGGGGTTTAAAAAATTAAAGACGTACTGGGAGGTAAAGAAAAGACGGCTTCTCTTTACCTCCCAAAGACTCTAGAACGCAGTGTTGGCTCCAGCCCCAAACTTACCAGCGGTAGCGTCGGGAGAGACGTAAACCTCGATCAACTCTAAGAGTCCTGATGGTGTGTATCCAAAAGACAAGCTCAGCTTGCCATTTTGAAGATCGATCAGGGAAGCGATCAAGGTTTTGTTTGCATCCGCGTTGCTGCCAGCTAAGTTCCGAACATCTACGGCTTCTACGAACGGCAAGTAGCGTGTAAAAACGCCCTTGTCATATTCTTTAGCTGCATACGCATTTAAGATGAAGATCAGTTGCGAAACCGTGTTTGGCTCGTTCAGCTCGAACAATTGTTGGAGTAACGCAGTCGACTCGCGGAAAACGCGAATCAAGTTTTTCTGAATCCGCGAAGAGTTAATAAATTTATACTGCTCGCTGGTTGACGGTGCTCGAATTCCCCAGATGCAGAATCGACCATCGACTTTCTTGACGGGTTGAATCCCGCGCTGGTTGAGGTTAGCTTCTTCACGAGCGTCGATTTTTGCCGACAGTCGTTTGATGCGGGTGGGCAGGGTGTTGCCTACACCTGCAACCATTTTGTGATAACCCTGCTCGGAGATTGCCTTGCGACTTTCACTGCCGACGATATCGCCAGTCAATGGCGTCAACCGATCGCGATTAGAAATCAACGGATCGTTGGAATAACCGTAAGAAGGGAACGCTGCTACAATGGCATCGCTGCGACCGATGTCGTTGCGAATAAAAGATTCCGCTTGCGCTGCATTCATGTAGCTGGGGAATTCAATTCTGAATTCGTAAGCTGTCGCACCGCAGTAATCGGCGAAGCCGCGCTGAATGGCACTATCACTGACTCCAGGACAAATTACCCGCACCAGACCCGCACTGATTGCAGTAGCGGCAGTCTCTAGGTGATTTAAGTCTGGGTCGGCATACTTGAGCCAGTAGCTGTTGCTGAGGTTGGAAGTATTGCCGTCGTAACCACCAGTTAGGTATTTGCGAACGGACAAGACAAATTCAGTGCCGACGGTAGTCGCAGCAGTTAAATCCGTGTTGATGCTGACTGCGATGTAGCCACATTTAGTAGCTACCAAGCCGCTAGCGTTACTGGCGAAAGCTGCTGTTAGCGTCATCGAAGTGTCCGAATTGACACTCAAGATCTTTCTCGCCGTTTTACTCGCGGAGTTATAAAGGTAATCTCCCGCTGCAAAATCAGACGTAAAGACAGTGCCCGTGCCCGTTACTGCGACAGCTACGGTATTGTAAGTACCAGATCCGACTAGAGGTGCTTGAGCCGAATTAATCCGGTAATAACTGCTAGGCGCGTCATAAGCAGAAGGGTAGAGTAGCTCACCCGAAAGCTTGGTGTATTCAAGGTTGGCGACAGTGTAGATCTTGTTGGCAGCTACGGCTAGAACCGCACCATTTCCGCTCGAAGGTCGAACATCAGAACCGATCGCCGTAGTGTAAGCTGAAGTCCAAAGATTTTCAGCGGTGATGTACAGTGGCAGCACTTCGTTGCCGTCATCGTAAGCTACGTTAGCGACCGAAACGACATCTTCGACGAAGTATTTATCGGCTGGGTCGAGGGAGAGATCTTCGAGATACATCACCTGGCGACCGTTGTAAAATACGCTCATCGAAAAGTGTGTTTCAGGCAGGCGGATCCCCTGGGAGATCGAAACAGACAAGCCGTCGGTTGCTACGTCGGGATCGAGCGTGACTTCGGCTAGTTGAGACTGACGAGAGATGGCTACTGCCGTGAAGTTTTGGCTGAATGGAGCCGAAACAGTTAAAGCAGTTGGGCTGGTAACGGCAGTAATCTTGACCGCGCCTGTAGAGCGGTAGGGGTCTACCAAATAACTACCAATTAGAGCACTGGTGAAGACAGCGCCAGTTCCCGTTACTTCTAATGAGAGTTTAAACACGGGCACCGCTGTCACGGCTGCTGGGAAGCCAGACTCTAGCGTCAGAGCTGTTAGTGAGGTAATCGCGGCGATTTTGCGGCTGACATAAGTCGCTCCAGACAAGATCGAGATGGTGTCGCCTACGGCATATTCAGTTGTGAATAGCGTGGCCGCTCCGACCAAACTCAAGTTATCTCGTTGAAGCGAAATTCCAGCAGCAGTCCCGGCAGATTCGGTAATCGTGATGGTGGTATCGTTAGCGATCGATTCGACCACCAATCGTTGGGTACCCCAGTAGATGTTGTCACCAACACTCAGCTCTGTAGTGAACAGAGTTCCGGTACCGACAATCAGCCGATCGGCGATGGAAACGGTGCCAGTTAGAGCACTCTTGAGCGCGTATGTAACCGTACCCGATTTAGCTACGAACTTGGTATAAGAGGCGGTTCCAGCTAGCGGGATTGGTCCTGTAACGCCATCGTTGAACAGGTTGAACTGCGCTGCTACTGTAAACACCGCCTCGTTAGTGCCAGCAGCCGCAGCCGTATTGCTGACGACTTTGTACACTTTGTTGATTCCGGTCATCGAAATCGACCCGCCTCGATATTCGTTCGCCAACAGACCCGGTACGACTAATGTCAGTGTCCGAATCGTTGCGGCGGTGACTGGAGTCGCCGCGATCTTGGTGCGAGTACCACCCCAACGTCCTTCGTTGGCTGCGGAGATTTTTAGTACTGGCAATCCGTTGCGACCGTTAATGGTCAACACTGACTTGCGGGCTTTGCCGTCGAGATCCAATCTAGTTACCAGTAGCGTCGCTTGATCGCCGCCCGCTGCGTAGAATCCGTCGATCGCATCCGGCATCAAATGATCGGAGTTAGCGAACAAATGCCAGCTATTATCGCCGGGATCGCCAAAAATTTCTTGGTACTGTTTGGCGCCACGCACGGGGACGGCTTTACCCATTGGTCCTCGTTTGAGGATGCCATACATTGCCGCAGCTCCATACTGAGATGTTACGGACTGATTGGCTTTGGTATTTTGGTAGATGACTACCCCAGCCGCACCGATTGGCGGACCGAATCTAAGCGTATTTGACATATTGTTGAAAAAATCGGGGGTTTAAAAGTTCGATCGATAGAGAAGCGCTGTCTTGGGTGGGTTAGTCGTCTCGAGCGAGTTAAGCGGCAGCTACTTCGCGGCTCTTACTAGCCTTGGCGTCGGTTTTGCGCTCTGGAGTCGCTTCGGGCGTTACGCTCTCAACGGATACAGCGATCTCCGGCAAGCCGCGATAGCCGAGTTCGCGAACGATGTAGACTCGTTCTCTAAGGGCGCGCTCGATGTCGGTGTCGACAAAGCGTGAATTCGGGAAGCCACTGGCTGCTTCGATCTTGTCTAGCTCGTCTTGAGTGCCGATTTCGAGCAAAGCGTCGTTACCGACCAGTACGGCTCCCGTTTTGATCAGCGACTGATTGTAATTGAGCTTGGGAATGAAGGCTTCGATCAGCGCGATTTCAGCTTCGGAATAATAACGGGGTTCGTAGCCCACAACGATATTCTCATCGTCGGTGTGAGTCTTGCCGCTGGATGGAAAGCCTGCGGGATAAGGAATCTGAAGATTCTCTCGGGGATTTTGTAAATTTGCTTCGACTTGCATTTAGTGTCACCATAAGGACTACATATATATGCAAGCGGCTCGGAAAAACGTACTAAAAAAGACGCATCAACAACCCGCTTGTCGATCGCGTGCGGGTGGCTTTGCGTCTAGATCTTTCTTCACCTGGCGTTTAGCCTGCTGGTAAGATCGATCTATCAAATATAATAC
>JAYVFW010000400.1:0-3350 GCA_043772715.1 Phormidesmis sp.
CCGCGACCTCATTTATGAACCAGGCAGAACTACTTGAAATCATTCACCGTGCTGCCCAAACGAAACAGACATCGTTAGATCTCTCTGGCAAAGGTTTAACAGATCTCCCTGCCGAACTCTGGCAACTGTCCAATCTGACAGAGCTTTCCCTCTCCCGCAATCAACTGAGTGCGGTGCCACCGGAATTGGGGCAACTCACCAATCTGACAGAGCTTGACCTCCACCAAAATCAACTGAGTGCGGTGCCACCGGAATTGGGGCAACTCTCCAATCTGACAGAGCTTTACCTTGACCAAAATCAACTGACGTTTCCACCGCCAGAGATTGCCGAGCAGGATGCCGCTGCAATCTTGGCGTATCTACAGGAAACCCGGACCGAACAGTGGGTTTCTAAACTGTTGGTGGTCGGACAGGGGCAAATTGGCAAAACAGAACTATTGAGAGGGCTGCAAGATGAACCCTTTAACCCGCAACTCAACACCACTCACGGCATTGCCATCCGTCCGCTCACGCTGGCTCACCCAGTCAAAACAAACGTCACGATGACGCTAAACACCTGGGATTTTGGCGGTCAAGATATTTACCATGCTACCCATCAGTTTTTTCTCACCAACCGTTCCCTGTTTCTGCTGGTCTGGAGTGCTCGTGCAGGTTGGGAACCTTGCAAGCTAATTTACTGGCTCAAAACAATTCGCGCTAATGCTCCCGATTCCCCCATTTTGCTCGTGGCAACTCATGTTGAAGAAGGGCGAGATGCTGATTTGCCTCTCAGCGAACTGCGACAACAGTTTCCCCAAATTATCGGGCAGTGTGAAATCAGCAACCGCGATCGCACAGGCTTTGACAATTTGCGACAGGCAATTACTGACGCAGCAGCGCAATTACCGTTAATGGGCGAACTCTGGCCCTCTACCTGGCTCAATGCCGCCAATGCGATTCGCGCCGTTAACCGCAAATACACGACTCCCGAACGGTTGCGAGAGTTGCTGACCAACCATCACGTAGAAACCTTCAGCCAGCGTGTCTTAGTGCAATGGCTCCACGAACTAGGAGACATTCTCTTCTTTCAAGACAACGATGACCTCAACGATTTTGTCATCCTCAAACCCCAGTGGGTGACAGAACATATCAGCCGAGTCTTAGAATCAGACGAAGTGATTCGTTGCAATGGCACCTTGACCCGCACCTGCATGGATCAACTCTGGAAAGATCTCGATGCACCCATGCGCGACCACTTTCTGCGGTTAATGGAACGGTTTGACCTCTCCTACCGCACCCTAGAAAACAAAGACATCAGCCTGATTGTGGAACGGTTGCCCTTTGAACTACCTGACTACGAACCGATTTGGGATGCCAAACACCAGGAACCCAACTGCAAAGAAATCTCCATGAAGTTTCAACTCAGTGAAATTTTGCCCGGCATTCCCACCTGGTTTATTGCTCGTCAGCACCGCTTCACGATCGAGCAGGGCGAACGACACGGCATCCACTGGCGCACCGGAGTCTTGTTTCAGGACAGAGAACAAAAACACCTGGCATTGACAAAAATTGGCAGGGACGATCGCACCAACGTCGAATATCTGCAACTCACCGTTCGCGGTGCCATGCCTCACAGTTTCTTTGATTTATTAAAAGAAGGCATTGAACTCACCCTACGCCGCTACCCCGGATTGCAAATTACCCGCTTAATTCCCTGTCCAGACCCAACTCATGTCAGTTGCACCCACGAATTTGACTACGCCAATCTAGTCAAGCGACTGGAACGCACACCCCCAAAAGAGGCGATCGAATGTGAAAAATGTGAGGAAGATATTTCAATTACCAAACTTCTGTTTGGGTTGCATTGGACAACACAAGATGCCGTCCTGGCGCGATTAGATAAAATCCAGGATGGACAATCCGAGTTACGAGAACTGGTACAGAGTCAATTCCTGCGGCAATTTCGACAACAGCAAAAATTCCTCGAATCCCATTGTCCCAATGTATTTGTCCTGCGTCCCGACGATCGCTCTCGCTTAAAAAAAGCCTGGGAACAAGAACTGGGTACACAAAGAATTAATCTGCAACTTTACTGCCAGATGCCGGGATGTATGCACCCCACCCTTGACCCCGATGACCCCCAAAAGCCTTGCGGACTGTATCCGATTGATGAACCGCAAAAGTGGTTGAAAGTGATTAACCCCTATTACCGCCGCATGGTCGGAGTGCTGAAGTTTGCCACACCGCTAATCGGCCCCTGGCTTGGCGTGATGGACTCCAAAGACTACGAAGCCATTTTCAAAAGCGACATTGACCTGGCAAAGGAACTGGCAGGCAAACTTCCCACCCTCAAAGGTGGCGATTTAGATGCTGAAGCCCTACTGGGTGGCGATCGCCATCTGGAAACCTTAGACGGTGCTGCCCTACGTGCCTTACGACAATTGCTAGAACAAAAGGATGCCAGCAAGCAATGGGGTAATCTCAAAAAAACCCTGACTCCAGAGGGCGATTATCTCTGGTTGTGTGAACACCACGCACGATCGTTTAATCCATGAAAACATACGTTCTCCTCTATGCTGCTTTTCTGTCACGAGAGCGACCGATTGGAAAAGAGCGAGAGATTTAACTTTTATTGATGAGATGCTTTCAGAGCATGACACGATCGCATTAGTCGCGTTTCTAGAGTGTGCGATCGAGGTGCAAGAAGGATCGCGATCGCTCAAATAACGGCAATTGGAAAAGCTCAAGTACTTCAATACGGCAATCCCCCGTTTAGCGGAGATAACTCAATTAAAGTGTATTGATTAATACAACTTCTGGAAGAGTGCTTATTTTGATCACGCCTTTATCATTGGAAGGGTAAGCGGTGAGACGGATTACAGCTTACATAGAATAACCAACTAACTAAAGAGTAAAGGAGCCTATCATGAGCTTAGAAGATAAAGCTAAAGCAGCAGGCAAAAACATTGAAGGCAAAGCTCAAGAAGCCTTAGGAAATGTGACCGGAGATGTGGGCGACCAAGCAGCAGGCAAAGCAAAGCAAGCCGAAGCAGCCGCACGTAACGCCAAAGAAGATGCGAAAGATAGCGTTAAAAACGTCATCGATAAAGCGTAACTAAATTCTCAAATGGGTTTGGATGATCTGAATCATGTCCAAACCCATTTTTTTCTAGAAAAGAAGCATTTTCTAACTCACTTAAAAATAAACTCGGAGGCGATTCTAGTGAGTTTATCTCATCGTTTTCGTAAGGTTTTAATTGCTTTATCACTAGTCTTAGCTTTGACGGTTACCGCTTGCGGCGGAACGGCTGTAACGGCTAAAACTACCAATCAGCCTGGAGTCAGCAACAGTCAAAGCTACGGGCAAATTG
>JAYVFW010000401.1:0-3344 GCA_043772715.1 Phormidesmis sp.
AGAAAGCTGATCGGGTGGCTTATCTGCTGCGTGGCGTAGCCCCACCATGTCGATGTGATGTTCGACAATCTCGTTGCGTTCGGCAGCAGGCAGATGTCCCAAAACATTGTTAACTGCTAGCTCAATGTTTTGCCGAACACTCATCCACGGCAGCAGTGAATAGTTTTGAAACACGACCATGCGATCGGGCCCCGGCTTAAGCACTTCTTCGTCTTCTAACATCACCACTCCATCAGTGGGCAAGTCTAGCCCAGCAATCATGTTGAGCAAAGTCGATTTGCCGCAACCAGAGTGACCAATCAGAGAAATAAATTCGCCTTTTTTGATGTCTAAATCAATCCCTTTGAGCGCGATGTATGTATCGCCGTCGGCAAGGGGAAACACTTTTTCAACGTTTTCAACCGCAACAAAATGAGTCATGGCAAGGTTCGATAAGGGAGTGGGTGAAGAGTGAGACGTTGTAACCCTGGTGGCCCCCCAAATCCCCCAATTCTGAGGGACTTTGAGAAGGTCTAGTTCCCCCAGAAGTGGGGGTTAGGGGGCTAATGACTAGCGTTGAGCGTTCGGCAAAATCATTATTTGCAGACGCTCCATCATTTTGTCGAGTAGCCAGCCCACCAAACCGATATAAACCAGTGCCAGAATAATTTCGCTGATTTGGCTATTTTGATAAGCGTTCCAGATAAAGAAGCCAATGCCGACGATGCCAGACATCACGATTTCTGCGGCGATAATCGCTAACCAGGCAAGACCGATCGAGATCCGCAATCCAGTAAAGATATAAGGCAGCGCAGCCGGAAAGAGAATCTTAAAGAAATACTCTGATTTCGGAAGCTGCAACACTTGTGCAACGTTGTTGTAATCAGCCGGGATCTGTCTAACGCCAACAGCGGTGTTAATCAGAATGGGCCACAATGCGGTAATGAAAATCACAAAGATGGCAGAAGGCTGGTTTTGTTGCAGAGCGGCAAGCGCAAGCGGAACCCAAGCCAAGGGAGGAACCGTTCGCAAAATTTGAAAAATCGGGTCAAGGGATTTAGCGATTCGCTGATTCAGACCGACGATAATGCCAAGACCAATGCCGACAACCGCAGCGAGAGAATAGCCGAGCGCGACTCGCTGCAAGCTAGACAAGACTTGCCAAAACAGCCCTTTGTCGGTGCCGCCGCGATCGTAGAAAGGATAGGCAATCAGAGGCATCCAGGTTTCTTGCACGACTCGCACCGGAGTTGGAAGCGTCGTTAACCCCGGAATTGAAGCCAAGACTTGCCAGATGGCGAGCAAAATAATCAGCGCGATCAGTGGCGAAACGATGTCATCTAATCGCTCCATTAGCTTTGAGTTAGCGGGCTTGCGGGTAGAAGTGGTTGGGGTGCGTTTTTGAGCGAGGGTCATGAACTGTCTCCTAAATTCGGGTTCGATGAAGGGTGAAAAGGATTCGCATTGAGGGGTTCAAATGGGCTACGCTTTCTTGATCTTCAAACTGTCTAAATAAGCTTGAGGATTTGCCGGATCAAACTTGATACCGTCGAAGAATTCTTCAACGCCGCGAGACGTGCTGGTGGGAATATCTGCCGCCGCAACGCCCATTTCTTGAGCCGCCTGTTTCCAAATATCTTCGCGGTTGACTTGATCGATCATCGTCTTGGCGTTGGCTAGCGTTTCTTTGGGCAAAAAGCCCCAGCGCACGCTTTCGGTTAAGAACCAGAGATCGTGACTCTTATAGGGATAAGACACGCTGCCCTTGCTGTCTTTCCAATAGAGAACCGCCATTGATTTATCATCGATCGTCCGTTCGCCCAGATTATATTTGCCCATCAGCGGTTCTAACAAAACGTTCTCTGGCACGTTGAAATATTCTCGCTTTGACAGAATCTTTGCCAGCTCTGCACGATTATCAAAGTTGTCACACCACTGTTGGGCTTCCATGACTCCTTTAAGAATCGCTTTCGTTGCTTTGGGGTGTTTATCAACCCAATCCTTTCGGATTGCTAGATATTCTTCGGGGTGTGCCTTCCAGATTTCTGCGGTCAAGGCGGAGACAAATCCTGTTTTGTCTGCCACGATACGATTGGGCCACGGATCTCCGGTGCTAAAGGCATCCATCACGCCGCGCTTCATGTCTGCGACGGTTTGCGCGGTGGGCACCGTCAGTAATTCCACTTCTGTGTCTGGGTCGATTCCGCCTGCGGCAAGCCAATAGCGAATCCAGAAGTCTTGATTTGCTCTAGGAAACGTGTAAGCTGCTTTAAATCGCGTGCCGCCCGATTTGAGATTACTAAAAAAAGCAACTTGCTCGTTGAGTTTTAACCCGATGCCTTTGCCGAGATGTTTGCTGGCGATCGCAATTCCATTTCCCTGCGTGTTTAGCTGGGCAAGGATAAACATCGGCACTTTGGCATTGTCTGTAATCAACCCTTCTGAAATCAGATAGGGCATGGGCATTTGCCACTGTCCGCCGTCAATGCCGCCACCCGCCGAGCCAATTTTGACGTTATCTCTGGCAGACCCCCAGTTTGCCTGCTTGTCGATTTGCAGATCGACCATGCCATATTTGGCAAAAAAGCCTTTCTCTTTGGCGACGATCAGGGGAGCCGCTTCGACGATCGGAAGATAGCCCAATTTTGCTGTCGTCACTTCTGGCTCTTCGCCCGCTTTCACACTCGCGACAGGGCTGGCACCGGGCGAAGATGACGTGCTGGTTGCAGTGTCAGGAGGGTTTCCTACGCAGCCTTTCAGAAGAATAGAGCCTGCCGCCGTTGCGCTGACTGCTACTAAAAACTTGCGCCGAGACAAGGGTGAAAACTCCGTCATGATCCTCTCCTTTTGATAATACGATCGTGCGCCTGGTGAATGCGTTTCACAAGACAAAAAAATGCGAACAGCAATTTCCGAGAAATGAATTTCATCGAAAACTGAGCCTAAAATTAGGGCTAATAAATCCCGTTCAAATTGGTGAACCAATGATGATTAAGATCATTGATTTAAAGCAATGATTAGCATTGACAGTGCCAATCAGTTCATTGCTTATAATTTAATTAACTGAACGCTTGAAACTAACATTACTGTTCAACCGTCTGAAAGTAAAGCGAAATTCTATGGCTAATCAAAGAATTACTCAATAGAATCTATAAGTAAATCTTTGGTTATCGTGCAATCTTTACTGCAAGGGGCTTTCAGGAATTAAAAGACTAGTATTATTCATCAGCTTTCGTTACATTTCTAAATTTATTAATCAAATTTCTAATGACAATACTTCGGACAATTTTTGGTGGAGGTGGTAGACAGAAAAGCTATCGAACCGATAGGGTGCTGATTAGAACAAACAAGCACAAGTTCGATAG
>JAYVFW010000402.1:0-9713 GCA_043772715.1 Phormidesmis sp.
TGAGAAGACTTGCGGTTTCAAAGTCCCCCAGAATTGGGGATTTAGGGGGCACAAGCCGACCTCAGCGGAGCGAGATCTGAGAGCAGTTTATGTCGAGAATTTTATTCATGCAGGAGGTCTAATGAGTGTTAGTTGATTGCGATCGTCTGTTTGCAGACAATGCTTGAGTTAGCAACGCTAAGAGCGAGTGACCGCGAGTGGGAGGTCATCAGAGCAGATAATTGCCTATTCAGGGTAACCTTCGTCGGACGAGTTGAATATTTTTAATCCAGGTGAGTAGGTCTGGTTCGCTGAGGCGTTGAGTTCGCGATCGCGCTTTCAAAACTTGCTCTAATTCTGCGGCAGGGCGACCTGTTTGCTGAGTCCACGCTGCGACGATCGCGTCTAGTTCTACCATCGTCGAACCAAGCCCCAGCGCTTTTTGAATCTGTAGCTGCTCGTGTTTTCCAACTCCATCTAACACAAACTCGCTGCGACCCGCTTTGTGTAAAACGCCTGCCAATGCCTGAATATACGCCTCACTGTTATCGGGTTTGAGATTGGTCAGCGGCAACGGTTGCCCAAAGCGGCGATTAGCGGCCCAAATCAGCACCAGCAACACCACCCCTAATTGCACCAAAATCGGCAGCAGAGGCGTTTGGCTCATATAGGCGATCCAGCTTCCTTTACCTTCACGAGCCGCGATCGCCGCTTCTTTATAGCCGTGAATATATTCATCGACCCAGATAGCATTGTCATTTTGCTTGACTAACTGAGCCAGAAACGCAAAGTTACCGGGTTCATTTTGATAGGCATTAGCCGCGAGATAGGGCGTGCTGGCGAAGATAATCCGCCCTTTGCCGAGCTTGGACTGCCAGACGATCGCACCTGCTTGATCGCCTAAAAGTTGGTCTTGTTTCTCACCCAGTTGCTTTCGGCGCGTCGTCTCGATTTTGACCAAACCGCGATCGCTAGTCTGCATGGTCGTGAAAGGGCGATCGGTTGCCGGGGCAGGGGCACCCAAAATAATCAGCGTGTTTCCGCTGCGAATCCAACGTTCTTGCTCAGATCCGGGCGCGATCGAGCCAATGCCGCTCTCAGATTCAGGATCGATCTGCAAAAACGTCACTGGAGATTGACGGGTTAGCCCATCTGTCCAGGGTTTTCGCCAGCGCTGAATGGCAATGCCCTGCCGCTCCATGTAAGCATACCAAGCCCCATAGCCATCGGGCGCACGGCTAAACGTAGAACCGCTCACCTGACGATTGCTGCTCGGAGCCGCCACGATCGTTAACAGCAAGATCGCGCCGATCACCATCAATCCAAAAAGCCCTTTGCGGTTGATGCGGTTAATCATGTTTCGACTAGGGAGTTTAGACAAGAGTGAGGATATTTTTTCACAAAAGTTGAGTTTTACGTCATAAAAGTCTAACTTTTGCAAGAGAACATTAAACTAAAAGTGCCTCAAGAAGTCACTGAGCGACCTAGAGCAGCCCTTCATGGAACACGCCTCGATCGTCGAGCAATCCCGGCTAACCGCATTGCAGCAATACCAGATTCTTGACAGCGAATCTGAGAGATCGTTCGACGATTTGGTGCAGTTAGCGGCTCAGATTTGCCAAGCTCCGATCGCGATCATTAATTTAATTACTAACGATCGCCAATGGTTTAAAGCCAAAGTTGGGTTAGACCTTGCAGAAGTGCCGTTAGATTTTGGCATCTGTGTGGAGTGTCTGACGAGCCGAGAGACGCTGATTGTGCCAGATACCAGCGTCAATGAGCGTTGGGCAACCAATCCCTTAGTGAAGGCAGCCCCTCATGTGCAGTTTTATGCGGGGGTGCCTCTGATCACGCCAACCGGAGAGGCGATCGGGACGCTCTGTGTTGCAGACCTCGTGCCTCGGCAACTGACGTTTGATCAAATCAGATCGCTAGAAGGGTTGGGTCGGCAAGTGATCACTCAGCTAGAGTTGAGACGAAATCTCAGCATTTTAGCGCAGGCAAGCATCGAACGCAACCAGGTCGAAGTAGACCTTCAGCTTCAGATTTTGAGCCATCGGCTGTTTACTGAGATCACGCTCAAAATTCGGCAGTCGTTGCAGCTAGATGAGATTTTACAGATCACGGTGCGAGAAGTTCAAAAATTGCTGAGTGCCGATCGAGTGCTGCTGTTTGAACTCCAATCAGATGGATCGGGTCAGGTTGTTCAAGAAGCCGTGTTGCAGCCCTATCCGGTTTTGTGGGGGCAGAATATTGTTGACCCGTGTTTTCAGCAAGACTATCGAGAAAAGTATGAATTAGGTCGAGTCAGCGCGATCGCTGATATTCAAACCGCCCCGATTCAAGCGTGTCACCGCCAGTTTTTAGAGCAGTTTGAAGTCAAGGCAAATCTGGTGGTTCCGGTGATGTGCAGAGATGCACTCTGGGGGTTGCTAGTTGTTCACCAATGCAGCAGACCCCGACACTGGAACAATTTTGAAACAGAATTATTGCAGCAATTAGCCAACCAAATTGGCATTGCAATTACACAATCCCAACTGCTAGAACAAGAAACTTATCAACGCAAAGAACTCATCCGATCGAATTCAGAGTTAGAACAATTTGCCTACGTTGCGTCTCACGATTTGCAGGAACCATTACGCATGGTGATTAGCTATCTGCAACTGTTAGAGCGACGCTATAAGCATCAGCTTGATGCCAGTGCCGACGAGTTTATTGACTACGCGATCGAAGGGGCAGAGCGGATGCAAACCCTGATTCGAGATTTGTTGAGTTTCTCACGAGTCAGCACACGCGGGCAACCCTTCACCGATGTAGACAGCGAGAAGGCGTTGACAGGCGCGATCGCTAATTTGCAACTCGCCATTCAAGAAAATCAGGCAGTGATCACCCACGATCCGCTGCCTACCATCACAGCGGATGCCACCCAATTAACCCAACTTTTTCAAAACCTGGTCGGAAACGCGCTTAAATTTCGTCGAGCCGAAGCCCCTCAAATTCACATTGGAGTGTTTGACAATAATGAAGAAGAAACGACCTTCTATGTGCGCGATCGCGGCATTAGCATTGAGCCGCAATATCACGATCGCATCTTTGCAATCTTTCAGCGATTGCACTCGCGCAGCAAATATCCCGGCACTGGCATCGGGTTAGCTTTGTGTAAAAAAATTGTTGAGCGACATGGAGGGCGCATTTGGTTTGAGTCGCAGCCGATGCAAGGAACTACGTTTTATTTCACGTTGTCTAAAGGCAACCCAATCCGATGAGTTTACCCATTCAAGTTTTGTTGGTTGAAGATAATCCAGGTGATGCTCGACTCACTCGAATTGCGCTCGAAGATGGTAAGATGCACATCAATCTCAGCATTGTCGATGATGGCGTAGAAGCGATGGCATTTCTCCGTAAGCAAACCGTTTATGCCGCGTCTCCTCACCCAGATTTAATTTTGTTAGACCTCAATTTACCCAAAAAAGATGGGCGTGAAGTGCTAGCTGAGATTAAAGCCGATCAGACTTTAAAACGCATCCCGGTCGTGATTTTAACCACATCTCAAGCTGAGGAGGATATCATTAAAGCCTATAATCTTTGTGCAAACTGCTACATCTCTAAACCTGTTGATTTTGATCAGTTTGTTAAGATTGTTCAATCGATCGAAGATTTTTGGTTCACGATCGTCAAACTGCCGCCGGAGTAACCATCAATATGGCAGAACACTCGATAAATGTTTTGTTGGTCGAAGACAGTCCGGCTGATGTGCGGTTGTTGCTAGAGTTCCTGAAAGAAGTTCCGACTAACCCCTTTCAGGTGACGCAGTGCGATCGGTTAGAAACTGCCCTCAACAATTTAGCTGATAGCCGATTTGACATTATTCTTTTAGATCTGACTTTGCCCGACAGCATAGGGTTAGAGACACTGGTTAAGATTCATCGTCAAGTGCCTGCCATTCCGGTTGTGGTTTTAACCGGGTTAGATGATGAAATCATTACGCTGCGGGCAATGCAAGAAGGTGCCCAAGATTATCTAGTTAAAGGACAGGTGACGGGAGACTTATTGGCGAGATCGCTGCGCTATGCGATCGAGCGTCAACGGGCCGAACAAAAGATTCGTCAGCAAGCAGCATTGCTAGACATCGCCACCGATGCCATTTTGGTCAGAGACTTAAGCCATTGCATCGTGTATTGGAACAAAGGCGCAGAGCGATTGTTTGGTTGGACAGCCGAAGAAGCGATCGGCAAAAACGCCAATCAACTGCTTTATCGAAAACCATCGCCTCAGCTACGAGAAGCCTTAAATGAGGTGATCACAAAAGGAGAATGGCTCGGTGAGTTGCAGAAAATCACCCAGTCTGACCAAGAAGTGACGGTCGAAAGTCGCTGGACACTGGTGCGAGACGAAACAGGGCAACCCAAATCAATTTTGACTGTAGACACCAACATCACCGAAAAAAAACTATTAGAAGCACAGTTCTTTCGCGCTCAACGATTAGAAAGTATTGGCACGTTAGCCAGCGGCATTTCTCACGATTTAAATAATATTTTGACTCCGATTTTAGCGGCGGCTCAACTGCTGCCTTTGAAGTTAAAAAACCTTGACGATCGCAGCCAGCTATTGCTTCAACTTTTAGAAACCAATGCCCGACGCGGCGCAGATTTAGTGAAACAAGTGCTGTCGTTTACTCGTGGCGTAGAAGGCAAACGAGTTTTGTTGCAAACACGGCACTTAATCAGCGAGATCGAGAAAATTTTGCGAGAAACGTTACCGCGAGCGATCGCAGTCGAGATCGAAGTTTCAAATGATCTGTGGACAGTGGTTGGTGACAGCACGCAGATTCATCAGGTGTTAATCAATCTGTGTGTGAATGCCCGTGATGCGATGCCGCTAGGTGGAGTTCTCACAATTTCTGCAACCAATCAATGGCTGACTGAAACTGACAAACGGCTGAATCTAGAAGCCCAAATCGGGCCTTATTGTGTGCTATCAGTGACCGATACAGGCGCGGGAATTGCCGCCGAGATTCTCGATCGCATTTTTGAGCCATTTTTCACCACTAAAGAGCTAGGTAGTGGCACCGGGTTAGGGCTTTCAACCGTCGTTGGCATCGTCAAAAGTCACGGCGGCTTTATTACCGTAGCGAGTCAACTTGGCAAAGGCACTGAGTTCAAGGTCTTTTTTCCGGCGGTGATGATTCGAGAATCTGCGCCGATCTCAGACCCAGAACTGCATCAAGGCAACAATCATTTAATCTTAGTGGTAGATGATGAAGCCCCAGTGCGAGAAAGCACGCGCATTATGCTAGAAGACTATAACTATCAAGTGTTGACTGCTGGCGATGGAATAGAGGCGATCGAAACCTATTCTAAACATCATCATGACATTCATCTAGTCTTGATCGATCTGATGATGCCGTTGATGGATGGTCCGACCACAGTTCTCACGTTAAAGAGAATCAATCCTGATGTTGAAATTGTGGCGATGAGTGGGTTGTCATCTAGGGGAATGGTTGCGGATGCTGCTAATGCAGGCGTGCAGCGATTTTTGTCAAAACCATTTATGGTGAAGGATTTGTTGAACACGCTGGAAGAAGCACTCGTCGAGAAAATCAACACCTGACACGATCAGCTCGTTCCATAGGATCGTGGATTGAATAACCTGTAAAAGTCCTCTGATTTGTCATCGCCGAGACTTTTGCCCCCTAAGTCCCCCAATTCTGGGGGACTTTGAAACCAGAGTCTTAGCTCAAAGTCCCCCAGAATGGGGGATTTGGGGGGCTGAAGCCGACCCAAACGTAGCGACAAAGATTGGTGTACACCGTAGCTCCTTATGGAGATGGCGAGAAGTTACACCTTAATAAATCCACGTTCCATAGAATGATAGAAGCTGTTGAAAGAGAATTATTTTATGTCGCAATTTGTCACCGATCGTGATCAGGTCATTGTTCCCCCAATGGATCAATATAATCAGGAGTTGATTAACAACGTCCATCCGCCCGATTGGGTCAACCCTGAGCCAGCTCCTCGCTATGATTTAGTAGTGATCGGCGCAGGCACAGCGGGGCTAGTAACGGCAGCAGGGGCAGCAATCTTTGGGGCAAAGGTAGCGCTGATCGAAAAGCATTTAATGGGAGGCGACTGCACGATCGTCGGCTGTGTGCCCTCAAAAGCTATGATCCGATCGTCGCGAGTCGTTGCTGATATTCAAAACGCAGCACGATATGGCATTGGCACATCTGGCGAAATTAGCGTCGATTTTGCAGCCGTGATGGAGCGATTGCGGCGAGTCCGAGCGCAGATTAGCCCCAACGATTCGGCAAAGAAATTTCAGCAAGACTATGGTGTGGATGTCTTTTTTGGCGAGGCGAAATTTGCTAGCGCGAATACGGTGAGCGTTGCGGGCAAGAGTCTGCAATTCCGCAAGGCGGCGATCGCGACAGGTTCTCGTGCGGCAGAATTGTCGATCAAGGGTCTAGCCGAAGCGGGATATCTGACCAACGAAAATGTTTTTGAGCTAACGGAACGCCCCCATCGGCTAGGGGTGATTGGCGGCGGCTATATTGGCTGTGAGTTGGCACAAACCTTTCGGCGACTCGGATCAGAAGTCACATTGTTGCAGCAGGGTTCTCGCCTTTTGAGCCGTGCTGATCAAGACGCGGCGGCGATCGTGCAAAAGACGTTTGAGCAAGAAGGCATTCAACTACTTTTACAATCCAAAATTAAACGCATTGAGTGCCAGGGTGCAGAAAAAATTATTCACTATGAACAAGACGGAAAAGAACAGTCAGTGACCGTCGATGAAATTTTGGTCGGAGTCGGACGATCGCCCAATGTTGAAAACCTCAACCTTGAAATGGTTGGCGTAGATTATGACCAAAAGCGCGGCGTGATTGTCAACGATTATCTGCAAACGACGAATCCGAAGATCTATGCGGTGGGCGACATTTGCATGGAGTGGAAGTATACTCACGCAGCAGATGCGGCGGCTCGAATTCTAATTCAAAATGCGCTGTTTGCCATTCTCGGCTTGGGGCGGAAAAAACTCAGTTCGCTGATTATGCCGTCGTGTACGTTTACCGATCCAGAAGTGGCAACGGTTGGGATGTCGCTAAAAGAAGCACAGCAGCAAGGCATTGAAGTACAGATTCTCAACGTGCCGATGAATAAAGTCGATCGCGCGATCGTCGATGGCGAAGTAGAAGGATTCGCGAAGATTTACCTACGAAAGGGAACCAGCAAAATAATTGGTGCAACGATCGTTGCTCGCCACGCTGGAGAGATGATCAATGAAATCACACTGGCAATGACTCATAAACTAGGAATCGGGGCGCTGGCGAGTACGATTCACCCGTATCCAACTCAAGCAGAAGCCATTCGCAAAGCGGCGGATGAATATAGCCGCGATCGTTTAACGCCGTTTGTAAAAAACCTAGCTTCAACCTGGGTTGCGTTGAGGCGATAAATTTTATCACCCACTTTTTTTGCATCAATTTATAGAAGCTTCTCGCGGTGAAAGCCAAGATCCTTAGAGCGTTGGCTTTCACCGCTTCGTCTGCCTGCTAGCAGCCCATCAACTCCAATATGTTCGTCCAGATCAACCCACTCGATCGCAGAGCCGTCACCTAGCAATTGCCAATTCTGACGTTCTTCAGTTGATGTATGCATTAAGCGAGAATACCAACCCAGAGGAACGACAAAGCTGCGACCATCAATCAAGTCTATAATCAGCTTCTCATCAGTAACCGTAACTTGACTTGCGATCGGTTCCGTTTCAAGAGTCAAAGTAGCCATGCCACGCCTTCAGTAAACCTGTTTGATGTTCTCCTACCAACCTAGCAATTTGGTTTAATCTTGACAAAAAACCCAACTTTGGATTGTTTACAAACAGTACGTCTTGATCTAAACAAGTACAAGGGGAAAATTTTGTAAAGCGATCGTGAGTGAGGGTTTGATATGTATATCGTGCAAGTCGCGTCGGAATGCGCCCCGGTCATTAAGGCTGGAGGGCTGGGCGATGTCGTTTATGGACTCAGCCGAGAGTTAGAAAATCGCGGCAACACCGTCGAGCTAATTTTGCCGATGTATGACTGTATGCGATTTGACCATATTTGGGGGCTTCACGAGGCTTATCGCGATTTGTCAGTGCCCTGGGATGGCGGCGCAATTCTCTGCGATGTCGATTGCGGCTGGGTGCATGGGCGGCTGTGTTTCTTTATCAAACCAAAGTCAGACGATGGGTTCTTCGATCGCGGCGTTTACTATGGTTGCTCAGATGACAATGTGCGATTTGCCTTCTTCAGCAAAGCCGCTTTAGAATTCTTACTCAGAAGCAATAAACGACCCGATGTAATTCACTGTCACGATTGGCAAACCGGATTAATTCCAGTGATGTTGTTTGAGATTTATAAACATCACGGCATGGCAGATCAACGGGTTTGTTATACCATTCACAACTTCAAACATCAGGGCATTACTGGCAGCGAAATTCTCAAGTTAACGGGGCTGAATCAAAAGGCGTATTATTTTCAATACGATCGGTTGCGCGATAACTTCAATCCGTTTGCGTTGAACATGATGAAAGGCGGCATCGTCTACTCAAATTTTGTTAACACGGTGTCGCCACACCACGCTTGGGAAGCGCACTACACAGAAGTGGGCTGTGGGTTAAGTCACACCATTCACTTAAACGAAGAGCGATTTTCTGGAATTCTCAACGGCATTGATAATCAGTTTTGGAATCCAGAGAGCGATCGCTACATTCCCGCTCACTACAGCAAAGATGATTTGACGGCAAAAGAGAAGAACAAAAGAGCGCTGAGAGAGCGTCTATTCCTACAAGACTCGGACAAACCTCTGATCTGTTATGTCGGGCGATTAGACGATCAAAAAGGCGTTCATCTCGTTCATCATGCTATTTACTATGCACTCGAAAAAGGGGCGCAATTTGTTTTATTAGGGTCAGCCACCGAGTCAGGAATTAACGCGAAATTTCAGCACGAAAAAGCATTTCTAAACGACAACCCCGACTGTCATCTAGAGTTAGGCTTTGACGAAGAACTCTCTCATCTAATTTACGCTGGAGCCGATATGATTGTCGTTCCTAGCAACTATGAGCCGTGCGGATTGACTCAAATAATCGGGCTGCAATATGGCACTGTTCCGATCGTCCGGGGCGTAGGTGGGTTACTCGATACCGTGTTCGATCGAGATTACGATTCCAGCAAACCATCCGAAAAACGCAACGGCTATGTATTCTACCAAATCGATCAGCAAGCATTAGAATCTGCGATGGATCGCGCGATCGGACTTTATCAACACGCCCCAGAAGAGTATGAACAGCTAGTCATTCAGGGTATGGAATATGACTATTCGTGGCACAACCCAGGAGAAGAATATCTAAAAGTTTACGAGTTTATTCGTCACAAATAACTCTGACGATCGCTCATGATTGGGGTTTAGACTAAGCTTGTTCACGCTATTTCAACTAGGAACTTGGCGATGGCACAAATTCCCTACAGGGTTGAAGCGTTCTGGGATGCAGAGGCTGCCGTCTGGGTTGCAACTAGCGAAGATGTACCAGGATTAGCTACAGAAGCCGAAACGATCGACCTGACTCGACCGTTAAGAGTCAAAACTGATGCAGAATTCTAGGACTTACGCAAACCTCGGAGGTTTTAACCAAGAATCAAGCATCGTGACCGACAGAGTGGCTTAAACCTCCGAGGTTTTGGTCAAAATGCGTAA
>JAYVFW010000403.1:0-9692 GCA_043772715.1 Phormidesmis sp.
ACCCTAGCCCTCTCCCGCAGGAGAGGGAACAAGATTTCTAGCTCCCCTCTCCTGTGGGAGAGGCAGGGTGGTTTCATTGTCCGAGAAGAAAATCCAAAAGCACTGAAAACTCGTTCGCTCTTGTCGCAACCCTGCTCCGATGGAAACCAAGTAACCAGCCTTTTGAGATTCCTCTGACGACAATGAAAGCACCCTGCCCAGCATGGGGGATCTAGGGGGCACAAGCCGACTCAAACGGAGCCATCAACGACCTGATATCCTACGAGAAGTTGTACCTTAATAAATCCACGTTCCTTAGCTCGACTGCACTAGAACTTACGCAAACCTCGGAGGTTTTAAACAAGAATCAAGCATCGTGACCGACAGAGTGGCTTAAACCTCCGAGGTTTTGGTCAAAATGCGTAAGTCCTGAGGTTAAAGATGAGATTCTTGCTGCAACTTTTGCCAGTCTTTGGTTAAAGCCTCACCCCATTTTGCGGCTAAATCTATCTGAGTAAACGGAACTTGTATCGATGGGGACTGATCAAGCACAAACTCAAGCCCGATCGCCTTACCCTTACTCGGCGGTAACTGCAACCCCACCACTTCCCCATCGACTAACAGATGAATTTCTCGCACATCTTGCAGCGAGAACGTTTGCAAATTCACAGGCTCTTTGCGAGTCGGCTTGCCCCAAGTGAGCGTGTCGCCTGCTTGACCCAACACTGCATACAGATCATATTTGGCGCGATCGAACGGTTCTGCCCAAACGCGATAGGCTTCTATTTTTTGATATTCATTGCGACCCGCCCACGCTAAACCGATAAACGCCGCTAATAAAGGTAGCCAGAGAAGTCCGTGAATCATAAGAATTTTGCGTGGAGTAACCTTCCTCTATCCTATCCAGGTCTTTCGCTCAAAACTTAAAATTCAAACCCCAAAACTCACCAAACTCTGAGCTATGTTGGTAAACAAGCAAGACGTTGAACAGAGATTTTATGAGAAAGCTAGTGCTGGCGGGCTTATTTGTAGTGGGGCTGGTTTGGGCGATCGCCAATTTTTCGGGCTTGGCAGCGCACGGCACCTATGACAGCATCGTCTTAGACTTTAAAGAAGACGTGGATTCTGCCCAGATTGAACAACAGGTGCAGACGATCGCTCAAAAATATAACGTCCGTCCTCGGTTAAACAGCGAATTCTCACAAGCCGATCACCTCTACACCGTCAAAGGCGACAAAACTCTCTTAAAAGCCCTCAAACAGTCTGACCTCAAGCAATACACCGAATATATCGAGCCAGACTATATCTACAGCATTCCAGAATCTCAGGATTCTAAAGTGATTGTCCCCAACAAAGAGGCGCAGCCGATTCAGGCAATGGGTCAGGCACCCAACGATCCGCTTTATAGTCAGCAGTGGAATCTGCACAGCATCAACGTCGAATCGAGTTGGCAAGACACCAAAGGAAAGGGTGTAACCGTTGCGGTGATTGACACGGGAATTGCGGAAGTGCCTGACTTAAAGGAAACGAAATTTGCCAAAGGATATGATTTTGTTAACGATCGAGACGATGCCAGAGACGATAACGGTCACGGCACTCACGTCGCAGGCACGATCGCCGAATCGACTAACAACGGCTTTGGGGTTGCCGGAATTGCTTACGAAGCCACGCTCATGCCCTTAAAAGTTCTCAGTGCTAGCGGGGGCGGCACGGTCGCCGACATTGCAGAAGCGATTCGATTTGCAGCAGATCACAATGCAGATGTGATCAATATGAGCTTCGGCGGTGGAGGCGAAAGCTCGGCAGTGTCAGAAGCGATCGACTATGCCCACAAAAAAGGCGTTCTGATTGTTGCCGCCGCCGGAAACTCTGGTCAAAACTCGGCATCCTATCCGGCTCGTTATCCTCACGTTCTGGGAGTCGGGGCGCTTGATTCTTCAGGTCAAAAAGCTCCTTACTCTAACTTCGGTGCGGGTGTTGATATCTCGGCTCCAGGCGGCTCCATAATAGGAGACAACACGGCTGGCGGAATTTTGCAAAACACGATCGACCCCTCGACCGGAGAATCGACGTTTGCCGCGTTTCAAGGCACCAGCATGGCGGCTCCTCACGTGGCGGGGGTGGCGGCGCTCGTCAAAGCGTCGGGCGTAAAAGATCCCGATGAAGTTGCGGCGGCGTTAACCCAGTCGGCTCGAAAGGTGCAAGACGACGGACTCAACCATTTTGGTGCAGGCAAACTTGATGCATCAGCCGCTGTCAAGCTGGCACTCAAAGGCAAAATTACCGTTAACGATTTCTTCCGGTGGTTGCGCGATCGTGGCTATCTCAATCCGCTTTTTTGGATCGACGGTGGTGTGATTGGGCTGGCTCCTAAACTGGCGATGGTGGTCGGCTCCTACTTACTGGCGTTCTTCTTCCGCAACTACTTTCCCTTTGCCTGGGGTTGGTCAATGGCATCGGGTTTGGTTGCTGGAAGTTCGGGTTTGTTCTTCCTCAAGGGCATTTATATCTTTGACTTGCCGCAGTTTCCGTTTCGGGTGATGGGTAGCTCGATTCCTGAGTTGGGTAGCTCGATTCAAGGAAGCGACGCACTCAATCCATTGTTTGCGAGTGTGCTGATTCCTTTAGCGCTGATCGTGCTGCTGTTGGGTCATGCTCAGGGGAAGTGGTTTGCGATCGGCTCGACGATCGGAGTCACTGCCTGTCTCGCGGTGAGTGCAGCGATCGATCCGCAAGTCATGTGGTTAGGCGATGGTTTGCTCGCTCGTGGATTTCTGATTGTGAATGCGCTTTTGTGCTATGGCTTAGTTCGGCTTGCTATTAAACCAGGAGATGGACTCATATGAGTATTACGGTGAATGGGGTAATCGATCGCAAAGGCTTCGGTGCTGGAACTTGGGCGATCGACTCAGAACAGGGTGAAACCTACGAGCTTCATAACCCACCTAGCGAATTACAAAAAAAAGGACTAAAGGTCAAAGTCGAAGGCAAGATTCGAGATGACATCATGACTCTGGCAATGATCGGACCTGTTTTAGAGGTCAAGAAATTCGAGATCGCGAAATAGATGAACGTTCGTTATCGAGAATTTCTGATTCGCAATTGGGAGGAACGCGATCGGGCTTCGGCTGCTGAGATCATCTGCTCAGTGCTGGCAGATTATGGGCTAAGTTGGGAGCCTTTGGGAGCCGATCACGATGTCTTAGAAATCGAGCAGTTTTATCAAGCGACAGGCGGCGAATTTTGGGTGATTGAGCAAGCGGGTCGGCTAGTCGGCACGGGCGCTTACTATCCGGTGTCGCGAGTCGAAAACGCGGTTGAAATTCGCAAAATGTATTTTGTGCCAGAGGTGAGAGGGCAAGGTTTAGGACGATTTTTGCTGAAGGAATTGGAGAAGGCTATCAGCGATCGGGGCTTCGATCAAATCTGGATCGAAACTGCCAGCGTTCTTAAAGAAGCCGTCAAACTTTATGAGACTAGCGGTTATCGATCGGCAACAGGGATCGAGACAGAGCGGTGCGATCGAGTTTATGTTAAACATTTGTCGAGAGCAAAATGATCGATTATGCTTGCTACTATTGTTTGGCGATAGTAACGTTGTGCGGTAGCATTGTATTGTGATTGTAAATTTTAAGTCTGATGAGACGAGACTTATCTTTGATGGCTTTGTATCCCGCCATTACCCACCTGACATTCAAAAGATTGCGTTACGCAAGTTGCTCTTGCTTGATGCTGCAACATCATTCAACGATTTGCGTGTTCCACCTGGAAATCGATTAGAGAAGTTAGTGGGCGATCGCAAGGGGCAATATAGTATTCGCATTAATAGTCAGTGGCGAATTTGCTTTGTCTGGACAGAAGAGAACAACGCGGATCAGGTTGAAATTTTAGACTACCACTAAGAAAAATTGTTATGGACAATAACCGTCTACCAAACATTCATCCTGGTGAAATTCTGCGACTAGAATTTCTAGAACCAATGGATATTACTCCTTATCGGTTAAGCAAAGATATCAGGGTATCTCAGACACGAATCAGCGAAATCTTATCTGAAAAGCGCAGTATTACGGCAGACACGGCTCTGCGTCTATCACGTTATTTCGGTAATAGTGCTCAGTTCTGGCTGAACTTGCAGACCCAGTACGATCTACGTCAAGCTGAAGAAGAAAATAGAGAAATTTATACTCACATTCCTGTCGCTCAACCTGCTCATTTGACCTAATTGAGTATATGTCAAACATTTGTCGCAAACATAGACATGGTGCAAACCAAAATTTATGGGTTGAGAGAGCATCTTGACCCGATCAAGTTCCGGCTCTCTGATGTTATTCATTCTTGTGTGATGGATGCCCTTCAGTATCCAGCCGATAAACGCGCTCACCGATTCTTTCCCTTCGATCCCTCTGATTTCTTCTACCCAGCAGGGCGCAGCGATCGCTACACCATCATCGAGTTCAGTATGATTGAGGGACGCAGTATTGAGGCGAAAAAGCAGTTAATTCGATTGCTGTTCGATCAAGTGCAGCCGCTTGGAATCTCAACCCAAGATTTAGAAATGACGATTTTTGAAACCCCCAAGCACAATTGGGGATTCCGAGGCTTGCCTGGAGATGAACATCAACTCAATTATAAAATCGAGGTATGAACGAAAACGATTTGAGCAGTACCTCTCGTACTAATTGGGCAGCACTAGAAGCAATGTCAGATGAAGACATTGATTATTCTGATATTCCACCCTTGACGGATGAGTTTTTTGAGAAGGCGGTGCTAAGAGTTCCAGCGACGCAAGCCAAAAATTCAGTCCAGCTTGACCCGGACGTGATGGCATGGTTTCAATCGCAAGATGAAGAATACAAAACGCTGATCAATTCAGTGTTGCGCCATCATATTGAGCAAGGTAACAACCAAAAAACTGCATAAACGCAGTGGAGCGATCGCAATAAAGTCTTTTCACTTCAATATCTTTGCCGCAGATCGCGATAAAACCTACTACTGCTGGTCTTCAAGCGGAACGCCATTCTCCTGCACCGGGGGAGTAGGCGATGTTTGCTGGCTGGGCGTAGTATTGCGAGAAGGTCGAGCCTGCGGAGCGACAGGAGCCACAGCCGGAGTGGAAGGAGCAGTCACCGTCACAGGCACTGGGGATAGTTGCTCAAACCCCAACAGCGTTGCCGACGTTTTGTAATAAGTTGCCCAACGTCTTGTATCTGGGCGGCTGCTCCACTGCACTCGGCTGACATCCAGCGTCAAAATTGGAGTTTCTGCACCTTGATTGCGCCCAATCACAATCACCGACACCTCGCTGGTGAGAATATCTCGATCGAAGCTGCGTTGCGCCGCTGCCCTAGCGATAATCTCAGATCTGCGAATTAGTGCCTCGTAGCTTTCGTTAGGCAAACGATCAAGTGCCACATCAACTCTCGTCGTGTAAGCTTGAACGACTTGCGGCGCGATCGCTCCTGCGACTAAGCAGATCCCTCCAGCCATGCCCAGCCAAACCGCGAATCCGATCGCGGTGAACCTGGGTTTAGCAAATCGATGGGGCAGTTGGCAAGGGCGATCAACAGACATTTTTGACTCCTGGGTGATGTGAGGTTGTTCTCAATAACAGTTTCTAATTTAGAATCGACAATCTAGTCTTTAATGTTTCCAGTGAATCTGTTTTTTCTATCATGTCAGCAGTTACGCAGTTCGGATCACTCGTTATAGAGAGGTCAGCAAAACTGTCTAACGTTGATAACTTCGATTTACCACCCGTTCCCTATACTTGCTAACTTAATTTGAGGTGTCTGAAATGACCAACCATTGGGCGATCGCCGTTGGAATCAATCACTATCAATTTCTTCAGCCCTTAAAGTTTGCACAACAAGATGCACAGGCGCTGTGTGAATGTTTGGTCAGTGAAGCAGGGTTCTTGCCCAATCGCTGCATTCTCTTTACAGACACCTCTCCTTCGGTGACGGGGCGATCGACCTATCCCAGTCGCGGCAATCTTCAAGGCTGGCTTGACTACTTTGGCAGAGAATTAGTTCAGCCAGGAGATTTAGTCTGGGTGTTTTTTAGCGGCTATGGAGTCTGCTGGAAAGGACAGGATTATTTGCTGCCGATCGAAGCCGACCCCGTGGACACTGCCAATATGGGTGTTCCGATTCGAGCGTTGTTTGACAGCCTCAAAGCGTTACCCACCCAAGATATTTTGGTGCTGATGGATATTAACCACAGCCAAGCTGCTTTTTCGGGTGAGAAGGTGGGACTTCAGATCGCAGAGCTTGCTCGTGAAACGCGCATCTCAACCATTTTGGCAAGCAAACCTGACCAGTTTTCTCACGAAGCGTTAGCGCTAGGTCACGGCTTGTTTACGGCAACCCTGCTCGAAGGATTACGCGCTCGTCAATGTTCAACGCTGGCAAGTTTAGAAGAGTTTCTCAAAAGTCGGTTGCCAGAAATCTGTGAGCATCACGATCGCCCCGTTCAAGACCCTGTAATCGTCCTTGCGTCTCTAGATCAACTCAATCTCATGATCACCCCTGCCAACTGGACAGAGGCAGAATCGGAAACCATTCCTAATGAGGCGAATCCGTTTGCGCTAGAGGGCGACTTGTTTGACTTGTCAGATCACGATGCTGTCCCATTAGACCCGCAGCCCAATCCTTATGATTTGTCTGCTGATTATTCTCAAGCTGCTCCCATTCAAACAGAGTTTGAGCAACCGATATCCCTTGAGTTAAATCAAGAAGACTTGGGCGATCGGGCTGATCAAATTAGCTCTGTGCCAGTCCCGCAAGTTCCAAAGCCTGTTTCACCGCCGGGTGTTCGTCCGGCGATCGAAAATATACAGGAACAGGATCAGATGTTTTGGGAGCGACTGCTGTTTGGCGGCAGCGCCATTCTGCTACTGCTGTTAGTAGGGGTGTTTGTTCGCAATTGGTCAGCGTTTTGGGGTCAGAAGTCGGCTACCAATTCGCAGCCGATCGTCGCTCCGACTAACGCGCCGATCACCTCCAAACCCAAGCAGGCGATCGTGCCCAACTCAACCAGACCACCGACTGCAAAGCCGACTCCCAGCGCTTCAGCAAGTCCGTCTCCGACAAAAGACAGTCAGACCATTCTCAATGAGGCGCGAGGATTGATTAAGCCGATTTCAGCCTCCGACGCGAATAAAGCGATCGAGCGGGCTAGTCAGATTCCGACCAATGATCCGCTTTATGCTCAAGCTCAGGTGGATATCGAGCGCTGGAGTCGCGACATTTTAGATATCGCCAAAAAACGGGCGGCTGACAAATCTTATAAGCAAGCGATCGCGGCGGCGCAACTGGTTCCTAAAGAGCGTCCCCAAGTCTATGCCGAGGCGCAAAAAGCGATCGCTGAATGGCAAAAACGACTCCGTTAAGCAGGACATCACAAGAGTTGAAGATAGTTCGAGACTTTGCCAGACGAGTAGTAGAGGCTTCACAGGCGGACAACTAGCACTTCTTTAACTAAAGGATGGGCAGTCAACGGTTAGACTAAAGGAAAGAGTTTGCAATACCCACAGGAGAACGGATGATTAGCCCGGATCAGGTTGAAGGATTGATCAAGGCTGGATTGCCTGATGCCCAGGTGCAGGTTCAAGACCTTACTGGGGGTGGCGATCACTACCAGGTAACGGTCGTCTCATCTTTGTTTGAAGGAAAGCGGCGGGTGCAACAGCACCAACTCGTCTATGGTGCCGTGCAGCAAGCGATGGCATCAGAAGCCATTCATGCCTTGGCGCTCAATACTTACACACCCGAAGAATGGGTCGCCGCCAAATAACTCAGTTGTTCACAATTCTCGGAGAGCAGATTATGACAGAAACAGCACACGATCGCATCGATAATCTTGTCAAACAAAACAAAATCATGGTCTTCATGAAGGGCACCAAACTGATGCCCCAGTGCGGATTCTCCAACAACGTGGTGCAGATTATTAACACGTTGGGCGTTCCTTATGAAACGATCGACGTTTTGGCAGATCCCGAAATCCGTCAAGGCATCAAAGAATATTCAAGTTGGCCCACCATTCCCCAGATTTACATCAACGGTGAGTTTTTGGGCGGCTCTGATATCTTGATCGAGCTATACCAAAAAGGCGAACTTCAACAAATGGTCGAAGTGGCGATGGCTTCCTAAATTTAGCCACAGCTTTACGCTCTGGGGTAACAGGAAAGATCTGCTGCCCCTTTTTTAATATCCTCTAAACGCAAAAAGGGCACGTCATCGACGCACCCTTTTCTGACAGTTTAACGATAATCTCGCTCAGGCTCTACTGGGCTTTCAAAGTTGGAAGAATCGTAGACAAAGCGAGTCATTTCTTCTTCAAGACGGTTGACTTGATAAGGCTCTAAAGAGTTGGTGTGTCTCAAAGCGGCGAGATAGCCGTCGAGATAAAGGCGCAGGTCATCGAAGCGGTATCCCCGGTTCCACAACCCCACCAAGCCATCGGTCAACCTTTGGTAGTAGCGAATAGTTAGCGTATCTTGAAGCATAGTGTGTCGCCAAATCGTGAACAGCCTTTTGATAGAAACGTTACAAGGTGGACAGGTTGATACACAGGCGTAGCTTAACTACACGATAATTTTAACATTAACCTTTTGCATTCCTCCCTGTCTTTGTGTTGATATCTCTGAGTATCCTTTAAGGATGGGTGCCCTGCGAGCGCTTTAGCACCTAAATTATCTAGGACTAGAGAAATTTAGAGTAGCAGTCGTTACAAACCCATCACAATCGCTTTGATACTCTTAAGGTCAAGCCGTCTCAGGAAAGCCAGCCCCCGTGGGAGCCGTAAACATTCAGATTATTGAAGGAAATCCGCACCTGCGATCGCTACTTGGGTGGCACTTACAGCAGGCAGGACATCACGTGCACCAGTCGGCAGACCTGCATCAAGCGAGAGAGGTCTTCTTAGTCCGACAGCCCAACTTGGTGATTCTCGATTCAGAATTGCCCCATGGAGACGGCATCGAGTTTTGTCGCTGGCTACGTCAACAGCAGCAGGCGATGATTCTCATGCTTTCTGCCCGCACAACTGAATCTGATATCGTCGCGGGTCTGCGGGCTGGCGCAGATGACTATTTGACTAAACCGTTTGGGATGCAGGAGTTTTTAGCCAGAGTCGAGGCGCTAACCCGGCGAACTCGTCTAGCGGCTCCCCCAGCGCATCTCGATTATGGCGATCTCCAAATCGACCTGGTGCATCGTCGAGTCCGGTTTAAGGGTCAGTTGATCGAATTGACTCCTCAAGAATTTAGCTTGCTTTATGTGTTGGCGCAGACAAGCGGCGCACCTTTGAGTCGTCAAGACCTGTTGCAACGGGCATGGCCGGATGCGATCGATAACCCCCGCACGGTCGATACTCACGTCCTTTCGCTTCGCAAGAAAGTAGAGTTAGACCCCAGACAGCCCAATCTGATTCAAACGGTTCGGAATGTGGGCTATCGACTCAATCTAGAAATTCTCAATGCTGTGCCGCCCCAAACTGAATCCACTAATGGAAATCATCGTCCGGCGACTCGTTCGGGAGAAAGGATGGTGGTGAGCGATCGCAGAATTTAATCCCAACACAATTGCAACTGCTCGAACGATTGCGAGAGGGCACGATACAGCGCATTTCAGGCTTATGAAGTACAGTAACAACAGTCTGCGAACCAGTTGCGTAAATGCTCAGGATTAACTAGGTGCAAAGCGGTTGCAATC
>JAYVFW010000404.1:0-9677 GCA_043772715.1 Phormidesmis sp.
TAGACCAATTTCCGGTTCAGAGCGATTAGTCTGTGGTTCAGCAGCCTCCCTACACGCAGTTACAGCCGATCAGTTTAAGGTTAACAGGTGCCAGTCTGCGACATTTAGTTCGTGTTCTTGACGACGAATAACCAGAAGATTGAAATTTTGTATCGTTGCGTTAAGGGAAGTTGATATCTAGAGCCAGAGACGCTATACTTGCGACGGCTTTTGTAACGATCACTACAACTTGACGGTTAGGATTAAGGAGGTAAGGGGTTTGGCAAGGAGACGTAAGCGTAAAAGTCGGCGGCGGCAAGAGGGGCGCAGAATCTTAGAACATGTGCCTCAATACAGCATCGAGTGTGGCGAAGACAAACCGGTCACGGCTGCTCGAAAGTTCATCCATTCCGAAGGCATTCTTCCTCCTGCGCTATTGCTGGTTAAGAGAAACGAGCATACCACAGATCGGTATTTCTGGGCTGAGAAGGGTCTCTTCGGGGCGCAATATGTCGAAGAAAACCATTTTCTGTTTCCTAGCCTAAAGACCAATGACGACGAGCTAGAACCCATTGGGGCTTCTGCAAAGAGTCATTAGAGATATTTCACTCCACACAATTCGTCGTTTAGCCAGACTGTTGCTTTGATCAGTTGAGCGTCAGTGAACGTTTGATTTATTGAGCAAGATATGACCCAGATTTGGGCAATTGTAAAGTCAGAAGGCGATCGGTTAAATCTGTCTTGAGCTAGAAATATTTCGTTTGCTTGGTTTGACACTATGTGTCTGATCAAAAAGTCCCCTCAAGTTGAAAACCTTGAGAGGACTTTTTTTGGAGGGTTCTACGGAGCTGTCTTCAACCTCAGAATGCGCTGTAGCTCTGCTAATTCGTCACGGTGCGCTTTGACTGTAATTAAGCTTTTAGTTGCTGCATCAGGCACCGATTCAATCTTGAGTGAGACTTGCTCCAATCGCCCCGCGCCGCGCCAATAAAATACTCCTGCCAACGGAGGCAGGAGCAATAAACTCAGCCAAAGCTTTGATTGAGCTGGAAACAGATAAGACAACATTAGGACGAGACACAAAGCTCCCGCCGCTGCCAGCAGGACTAAAAAAACTGCTAAGAACAGGCTAGGGCGCACTGTCCCCTCAAAAATGACCTCATTCTTGGTGGCATCTAGCGACACAACGCGGTAGGCACGCTGGTCAAAGTATTGCCGCAACTGGGTCAGCAAAGAAGTTTCTGATTGGTCAGAAGCTAACTTGATCACCTGAATTCGATCTTTGACCGACGCACGGATAAAAAAGACCAATCCGATCGTCATCAAGATGGTCAGAAAAAAAGTAGACGGAATGACAGAGGTACTCATTAAATCAGCCAGGTTGTAAAAGCGTCCTGTCTACTCCAGTTTAGTAAACAATGGATAACTTTTAGAACCTGGATAATTTATCGCTCTGAGCCACTGGCTTGAGGCATTCGACTAGGGTGATCACGCCTAACAGTATAATCTTGCCAAAGCTTCGCCAGATCCTGTGCTTGCGGCATTGCCTCAGGACGAATCTGATACATCCGACGAGGACGACCTCTGCCCTCTACTTTTTTCCAGTAGCCTGTGACCATCTCTTCGTCTTCGAGAAATTTGAGGGCGCTATAAAGCACCGTGTCTGAAAGACGATAGAGGGGATGCTCTGATTCCAATAACTGGATCAGTTCGGTTCCGTAAGAATCGCCCCGCAAGAGAACTGCGAGAACATAGCACACCGCCAACTCTTTGTTGAGATAAAAGGGTGGTGGGTCTTTAAAAAATTGATAGATATCCTCAAATTTCATCTGTCTCAATCCAGTCATGTGACAAAACAACGTTGCTCTGATGGCTTAAAGAAGGGAACAGTCAAACTAGTAAAATGTATTACTCTAAGGCTAGCAGTTGCCCCTATAACTGCCGTCTTTCAAAAGGGTTAAATTGCCCTGAGGGTGAAAATTGGAGCGAAATCACAAAGCATGACTATTTAGCTATGTTTGTGAAGTAGGTAGATGACCAAAGTCTTCAAGAAAACCGCTTCATTCCGGCATTTCTGAGTATCTGGCGGTTCGCAGATGCAATGTGAGTTTGGGTAGGGTAGATCAGGGAGAAGGTGCTCAAGCATTAGGGCATCCATTACGTTATCGGTAAGATGCGACGCTGGTGTTTAATTAACATAAACAGAGTGTGTCGCAGGTAAAGATACGCTTAACTTGAGCAGCGACTCTTTTAAGTTGCTCAACCACTTTTTAATCATACAACTTAATTCTAGGGATAGTCTCTTAATTTGTGGGGGAGAAAGTAAATTATGATTACATTTACAAATCTCGACGAGCTGATTTTCTAGCAACGACTAAAAAAGATTCTGTAGGGACCGTCCATTGTAATAGAATTTTCTGAGTTTTTAGTAATTCTTGACAAATTTTCTAGCACTAACAAAAAACGTTTTCGCAGCATCTCTTGTTCTAGGTAGAATAATCAAGACATTATTATAGCTCTGATCAGAGAAAGATTAGCTTTCGTTTGATTAAAACTGAAATCTTGAGAAGCAAAAGGCGTTTGAAGACTGAGGGCTATCTATTCGCCAATTTCTAGCTTTTACAAAGATGAGAAGTTAAAACTTTTGCAAACTCTCTTAAAACGATCGAGTTGCTCAAAGGTTTGTTTTTCTCAAAAATGCTAATGAATCGTCGTGTTCTCTCTAACTTGTGCGATTGCAGAAGGCAAAAATGACCCATTCAGAACTCGGGATTTTGGTTCTCGATCATCGAGTTGTTCTTTGCCTATAAATCTGTAAAACGTTAGAATTTCTGACTCTCAGCGATTGATCTATGGCACTAAGGTTTTTAGAGCAACGAGCCAAACCGCGATCGTCAAAGATCTGAAGATTGTAGCGTTTCAGGACGAATAATGGCTTGAGATCGTTCCTCTCTTTTTAAAAAATCTGATCAACACGTAGAGGGCGGGAAGCGCGATCGAGTCCATATGCTACACAAAAACCACCTGCATTAAAATTGATTGTTACAGTCCAAACTGATTTCTTTGAACAAGAAGACCTTTGCCTAATGTGTTAAGACGGTGATTTAGAAAGTGTTGCAGGATTATCATCAATCGATAACATGAATTGAATCAAATCTGTTTGCTCTTGTGATGTAAATCCTGCTGGTTGATCAACCCAGTAGTCATGTCCACTGCCGTCTACGTTGGTGATTTGCAGATTCTGATCAGCACCGACTGCGGCGAAATCTCAACCGGAACGTCTAGAATCGGCGGATCGGTCGGAAGTGGGACAGAGACATTAGCGGGATAAGTTTGAGGCGATGTAAAGATGCGCGGAAACTTTGCCAAGGCGATCGCTCGTGACGGTTGAGTTTGAATTTCTGTCTCTGAAATAACCGCGTGGTTGGTGAAATAGCGGTCGCTATGACATTGAGTGCAGCTTGCCTTGTCAAACACCGCCGCTCCTCGTTGCAGAACAGCGCGATCGTCGGTTGGCTCATGAGGGGGAAGAGCCAGCGTGTTTTGTTAGGCTGACAGACCGTTGATCTGTGCGCCGACTGGCAGCCCAGGAGAACCTGCCATCAATCCATCGACAATAAACAGCGAACCTTTGGGAAACCCTGGCATTTTAATGACTTTGTTAATCGCGGGTGTGGTGGGAGTTGGATCGCCCTTTTGCAAAAATTCTGATGGTTTTGCGCCTTCTAAAATACGGTCGGTGTCTTTGTCGATCGCCGCATGACATGAAGCACAAGTCAGCCCGGCTCGCACTTTTCCACCTCTGATCACGCTTTGCATTCCTACATAGAAGTTGCGCTTTAAGCCACCCTCTATCTGCTGAAAGAGATGAGGTTGCTACCTAGATGCCTAGTTTCTGCAATCCAGAGGTACAACAGCTTACCAGCCTGAGTTCTGAGTTGATTGATGGGTTCGATCACGCCCAGATCTGGTTTCAGCCGATTTAAAGTCTGTCACACTAATAAGTAGACAAATTCGGTCATGTGCTGCATAGTATAGGGGTGTGAGGAGCAAATTAAATCGAAAAGCCTCTGGAGTCGAAACACGGCAAGACGTCCAGAGGCTTTTTGTTTTCATGCTTTCTTTAACAGGACTTACGCATTTTGACCAAAACCTCGGAGGTTTAAGCCACTCTGTCGGTCACAATGCTTGATTTTTGGTTAAAACCTATTTCTCGTTAGCTTTCCACCATCAGCTTTGCTGGAACACCCGCCAACCGATCGCCCGTTGCTGCATCAAACCAGTGAATCGACTCGATTGCGAATGCCAATTTCACAGAGCTACCAGGGCTAACCCCTTTGTGAGTTTCCATCAACGCGCGCACCTTCATCGGTTCCTCAGAGCCTTCAATCTGGATGCTAACTAGATTGTGCATTCCTAAGTTTTCAACTAAGAACACCTGACCCCGAATCATCGGTTCATTCTCGGAAGTTGCAAGATGAACGTGTTCAGGGCGAATTCCTAGAATCACTGCTTGAGGAGCCACGACTCCGGGCGGCAGGGGAATGTGACTATTGCCGACGATCGCGCTCTTGCCCTCACCAGGAACGCGCAAAAAGTTCATCTGCGGACTGCCAATAAAACCCGCGACGAATTGGTTAGCAGGATTGCTGTAAATTTGCTCTGGCGTGTCTAACTGCTGCAAAAAGCCATTGTTCAGCACCGCTATTTTAGTCGAGAGCGTCATCGCTTCAGTTTGGTCGTGAGTCACGTAGACAACTGGGGCGTTCTGCGTCTGAAACAATTGCTTGAGTTCTGCCCGAACGTGTTCTCTCAGCAAAGCATCTAGATTACTCAGCGGCTCATCTAGCAAAAACACATCGGGGCGACGGACGAGCGTGCGAGCCACCGCAACTCGTTGGCGTTGTCCGCCTGAAAGCTGGGCGGGTTTGCGATTCATCAACTCATGCAAACCGAGAAAATCAGCTACGTCGTGAATGCGCTGCTGGATTTCTCCGGGTGGCGTTTTTCTCAATTTCAAACCCGACGCAATGTTCTCACGCACCGTCATGTGTGGGTAGAGCGCATAGCTTTGAAACACCATCGCAATGTTGCGATCGCCCGCCCCCAAACGACTGACATCTCGCCCGTTAATGATCACCTTGCCGCTCGTCGGCTGCTCTAACCCCGCAATCATTCGCAAAATCGTTGACTTGCCACAGCCAGAAGGACCTAAGAGCGTCAAAAATTCTCCCTGTTTTACACTTAGACTGACATTTTTAACCGGAATTACCTGTGGTGTATACGCCTTCCGCAAATCAATAATCTCAAGTTGCTTATCCATAACCATGATTAAACAGAATGAGGGACAATTAGCCTTTGACGGCTCCTGCGGTCAGACCTTGCACAATCCGACGTTGAAAAAACAGCACCAGCAAAACTAACGGAATTGTGCCAAGAACGGTCGCCGCCGCGATCGGTCCAAAGGGAACCTCAAAGGGTGAAGCGCCTCCTAGCTGGGCACCTGCTACCGGAACTGTTTTCATATCTTCACGGGTGATAAACGTCAGGGCAAAAATAAACTCGTTCCAGGCAGAAATAAAGGTGAGAATTCCGGTTGTGACGAGTGCCGGAATCGTCATTGGCAGAACGATTTCCAGCAGCATTCTCCCGGTGTTATAACCATCAACTCTAGCAGCGTCTTCCAAGTCTTTGGGCAATTGCTGGAAGAAACTCCGCATCACCAAAATTGTTAACGGTAAGTTGATCGCAGTATAAGGAATGACCAACGCTAGATAGTTATTGCCTAGATGTAAGTATCGGATCACTTCTAGCAACCCTAAAAATAATAGGATTGGCGGAAATAAAGTCACGATTAAAATAGCCGCTAAAAGCACTCGCTCACCTTGAAGTTTCAGTCGTGCCAACGCATAAGCAGCAGGGGCACCTAACCCTAAAGCTAAAATCGTAGACGCGATCGAGACAATAACGCTATTGAGAATATAATTGAAAAACGGACGACGCTCAAACAGCACTCGATAGTGATCTAACGTAAATTGACTAGGGAAATAGACACTAGGAATTGCAGCAATATCAGCGTTAACTTTAAATGAGGTGAGCAGTTGCCATAAAATTGGAGCGAGAGAGAATAAAACCGTTAACGCGATCGAGATCGGCAAAATTAACTTTCGCGCGATCATGTGACCTGACCCGCTAGGAGTCTTACGATCAATGTTTTCTGGAACAGTAGTCATAATTAAACGGCTCCTGAGGCTCTAGCTCTAGATCGACTGAGAAGATAGCTTGCGATCCCGACGACTAACACTAACAATAAAAAAGTCACTGTCACAAGCGCAGCGCCATAACCAAAATCTAGATAGCGCATCACTGTTGCATAGATGTAAAGCGAAACGGTTTCAGTTGCACCACCCGGACCGCCACCCGTCATCACTGCAATCAAGTCAAAAATTCCAAAAGCTTGGGCAAACCGAAACAGTAGCGCGATCACAATTTGGGGCAATAGCAACGGCAGCGTGATTTGCCGGAAACTCTGCCAGGGGGTTGCCCCATCGATCGCTTGAGCTTCATATAAATCACTTGGGATCGATTGCAATCCTGCCAGCAGTAAAATGCTAATAAAGGGAGTCGTCTTCCAGACATCGGCAATAATGACAGAAACCATTGCCAATGTCGGGTCGCCCAGCCAGTTAATGCCCGTGTCAATCACGCCTAACCGCAACAGAATGTCATTGACAACCCCATATTGATCATTAAAAATCCATGTCCACGCCAGCGCAATTAATGCGGTTGGCAACGCCCAGGGCAGGATCGCGATCGTACGAACAATGCCTCGTCCTTTAAACGTCTGGTTCAACACTAGAGCGATTCCCAATCCTAAAAGAAACTCTAGCAGCACCGAGAAAAACGTAAAAACCGCCGAGTTCCACAAGCTCTGCCAAAATCGCCCATCTTGCGTCATACGGGCAAGGTTGGCAAACCCTGAAAACTCAGACTGTAGCTGGGTTCCTAAGTTTTGGGTAAAAAAGCTTTGCCAAAAGGCTCTGACGATCGGATAGGCAAACACCAGTGCTAAAGTCAACAAAGCTGGAATGGTGAGCGCCCACCCGGCTCGTTGTTCTCGTTGACGAATCACATCTTTCATAGCTGCTTTATGCCCCTAACAACGATCGTGTTTCTTTGGCGGCTGACTGCATCGCAGCTTCTGCGCTCACCCGTCCTGACAGCGCCGCACTGAGATAGCGTTGCAAAATGTCAGATGCTTGAGCATATTGCGCGATCGGAGGGCGTAACGCCGGAGTTTCTAGCGCCTTCAGCACGAGTGGAAAGAAGCTGTATTTTGCCAGCAGTTCTTGATCGTCATAAAGAGCGCGACGACTTGGCAAATAGCCCGTCCCTAAAATTAACTTCTTCTGCGTTTCGGCACTGGTAAAAAACTGCACGACTTTCCAGGCTTCTTGAGGATGCTGACTGGTGCTAGCGATACCCCAACCCCAACCGCCTAAACAAGAGGCACTGCTCAAACCGGGTGCGTGAATCATCGTTTTAATGCCCACCTTACCCTTCACCGGAGAATCATCTGCATTTAACAACTCCCATGCATAGGGCCAGTTCCGCATAAAGGCGGTGTTGCCACTTTGAAAAAGGCGACGGGCATCATCTTCCATGTAGTTAATTACGCCACCGGGCGAGACGTTTTGCTGAATGGTGCTTTGCAAAAATTTAAGCGCCGCGATCGCCTTCGGTTGGTCTAAGCCCACCTGATTATTTTTAGGGTCAACCCAAAAGCCGCCATTGCCTTGCAGCACTTCGACAAACATTGCCGCCACGCCTTCATATTGCCGCCCTTGCCAGACATAGCCCCACTGAGCAGCTTTTTGGTCTTGCAAAGTTTTAGAGACTTGCGTCAAATCAGCAAATGTTTCGGGAGGTTTTAGCCCTGCCCGATCGAGCAAATCACTCCGATAATATAAGACTGCCGCGTCAGTGCGCCAGGGAATCCGATAGAGTTTATCCTGATAGCGACTGCCGTTGATATCACCGGGCAAAAACTGCGAAAGCTCCGCTTGAGAAATCAGATCAGTGAGATCTTTTAACCAGCCTGCTGCCGCAAATTTGGGCACCCAGGTAATGTCCATATTGATCAAATCATAAGGAGAACCTCCCAGCAGGAAAGAGGAAGTATTTAAATCCTCAATCAAGTTTGAAGCATTCGGACCTTCGACCATGTTGATCCGAATACCCGGATTTTTTTGCTCAAACTCTTGAATAATCGGTCGGAATGGAGCAACCTCCGGGGCATTCATCAAGAAGGTCAAAACAACGGGCTGTGATCTGACGGGTAGAACAATCAGCAGTGCCCCTAATGTAAAAGCAGTGACTAAACTAAGACTCCGAAACCAGAGCGATCGTCGCCATAGTTTGGTCAAATTTATTTTTATCAATTCTAAAGTTTCCATAATCCTAATCTGGGGAACACGGCACCTCCAAAGCTTAAAAAAGACCTCCCGCACGAATAAAATTCCCGACGTGAACCATCCTGAGATCTCGCCCCCTAAATCCCCCAATTCTGGGGGACTTTGAACTCCGGTTCCCCCAGAATTGGGGGTTAGGGGGCGTTCCCAGATTCATGCAGGAGGTTTAAACTTCAAAAGATATCAGTTTTAGCCGTTTAAACTGCTGTGGCACTCATCATACGGACTGCATAAATAAGACCTCATCTTCTCTAAGAGAGACAAAATGAGAGAACGTGTTAAGTTAAATTAATCTAGAGTCTTCATGGTCAAGCGATCGTGACGCAACAAAGCAGTCCTTTCTAATAGACACGCACTTCACATTCTCGAAGAACTTTCTTCATAATGAGACTTGATTGAGAATTTTTGCAAAGTGCGTTTATCCTAAATGGGTTAAACTACTTTGCTATTTCTCTTTCTGCATGAAGCGCTCTAAAAACCTCTATCGCAACCTGATCGTCGTCGGTGCTCTTGGTCTGACGGCTCTAGCTACCGCGAGCTATTGGTATGTTTTTGTAGAAGGGGCCCCTCAAATCGACGCGCCTCAAGCCGAACCCCAAACAGGGCTTGTTTTTAGAGTTCGGACGTTTAATAGCGAAGCAATGGGAACCGAACGGCGGTATGGAGTTGTGCTGCCGCCCGGTTATGAGAAAAAGCCTAATCAGCGCTACCCCGTAATTGTGTTGCTGCACGGAGGGCACGGCACCGAGCGAGACTTTGAAGACAAAGCTGCTCTCACCTCAGTTCTGCATGATCTTTACCGCGATCGTAAGCTTCCTCCCGCGATCGTCATTACGCCAGACGGCAGTGACAATCGGGGCACGAGTCCTTTCTGGGACCCTCAATACTACGACGGAGACAACGGCAAAGTTGCCACGCTGATTGGCTCAGATCTGGTCAAAGAGATCAAAACTCGCTATCGATCGTTGAATGAGCCACAGTTTTGGGCGATCGGAGGGCTATCGTCTGGCGGTTGGGGGGCGCTGAATATTGGATTGCATTACCTCAATCAGTTCCACATCTTGTTTAGTCATTCTGGCTATTTCAAAGACAGCAGCGGCGAAGATAACAGTCCTCAACTCTTTGTTCAGCAAATTCCCCTAGAGATTCGACCTCAATTGCGGGTGTACTTAGATGCAGGCAAGGAAGATGCTAAATATCTGCAAGCGACTCAGCAATTTCACCAAA
>JAYVFW010000405.1:0-9664 GCA_043772715.1 Phormidesmis sp.
TTTAGAGGGTGAGGAGTCCTCTATAGTTCGTATTCTTCACATCCGGCACTCCTCGCAACAAGCGATCGGTGAAGATTCAAAAGACCCGGATGTGAACTAACAATTTGATTGGGGCGGTGAGCATTCTTTCCACTTCGTTTGCTCTAAACCTCCCTAGACTTTTTCAGCAGGAACCCAGCATCTTCCTCTAAAGTAGGAAAGCTGTCTAAAAAGCGTTTGATGACCGATCGGGGATCTGCTGAAAAACACTTGATTATTTTGACTCGCTATCCAGAGCCAGGGAAAGCAAAAACTCGACTGATTCCAGCGTTAGGTGCAGAGGGAGCCGCAGCACTGCATCGGCAAATGGCAGAGTATACGGTGTCACAAGCAAGACTGCTTCAAGTAGACGATGTAGACATTGACGTGCAGTTTACGGGAGGCGATCGTACTCAAATGCAAGATTGGCTCGGTCACGACTTGCACTATCAACCCCAGAGTGGTGGAAACTTGGGCGATCGCATTACTCAGGCGTTTGAATCAGCGTTCGATCACGGTGCAAAACTTGTGGTCGCGATCGGAACTGACTGCCCTGATCTCGATACGTCTCTATTAACGTTAGCATTTCAAAAATTAATCACTCACGATCTAGTGATCGGTTCTGCAATCGATGGTGGATATTACCTAATCGGATTACATTACCCGATTCCAGATTTGTTTCAAAATATTACTTGGAGCACTTCGATTGTCTATCAGCAGACGATCGCGATCGCCGAGAAATTGCAGTTGAAGATCGCTACCTTACCGACGTTAAGCGACATCGATCGTCCTGAAGATTTGGAGAAACTCTGAATCTCGTGACTGAAACAATCTCTATTATCATTCCCGTTCTTAACGAAGCTCATCAGCTTTTAAAGATCCTACATCCTTTAATAGTCTTACCTGGTCTAGAAATGATTATTGTCGATGGCGGCAGTCAAGATCAAACTGTGGCGATCGCGAAAACAGCAGGGGTAAAAATCATTCAATCCCCGATCGGGCGTGCCCATCAGATGAACGCAGGAGCCGCCGTTGCAACAGGCGATATTCTACTATTTCTTCATGCTGATACCCGGTTGCCTACAGGCTTTGACCTCACGATTCGAGACACGCTCAGTCAGCCACTGGCGATCGCAGGCGCATTTCGGCTACAAATTGACCGACTCGACTGGAAGCTGCGAGTGATTGAATGGGGCGTAAACGCGCGATCGCGTTATCTGCAAATGCCCTATGGCGACCAAGCTATTTTTCTTAAAACCACGACCTTTCAAGCTCTCGGAGGGTTTCCTAGCTTGCCGATTATGGAAGATTTTGAACTGGTGCGGCAGTTAAAGCGGCAGGGACGAATCGCGATCGCGCCCACTGCTGTCATCACCTCTGGGCGACGCTGGCAAAAATTAGGGGCGGTGAGAACAACGTTGATTAATCAGTGTGTGATTTTGGCGTATTTGTTGGGAGTGTCGCCCGATCGCATCGCTCAATGGTATCGCGGCGGTCTAAGGAAATGATGCCGCTCCCTGCACCGATCGGCAGAATTCATTAGACTAAAGCAAACCGCGATCTTGATCATTTATTGAATTCCATTGAGCGCTTATGGCAGTTCGTAAAGACACGATTTTTGAACAATATCTGGCACCGATCGCTCGTCTCTTGATCGATGAACCTGCCCTGCGACGATTTTATGAAAGCATTGATTGGCAGACTGAGAGCGATCGCTTTCGAGATCCTCAACTCACCTATCCCGCTTACTACAGCAGTCAAAACTTTCACAGCATTGAGGGCGGCTATCTCAATATCAGTGCGGCAGTTTCTTATGATCCGATTACCCAATACGCGCTGCCTCCTAATGAGACGTGGGTGCGTCAGAGTTTAATCGATGCGATTCAAGTTAAACCGCGTCGCATTCTCGACTTAGGCTGCGGCACAGGTTCTACTACGCTTTTGCTGAAAAAAGCCTTTCCCCAAGCTGAAGTCATTGGCATTGATTTGTCCCCCTATATGCTCGTGGTTGCTGACCACAAGGCAAAACAAATGGGGTTAGAGATTCAATGGCAGCAGGGCAACGCCGAAAAGACTCGCTTCCCTGATGCCTCTTTTGATCTAGTGACCGCATCGCTGTTATTTCACGAAACGCCTGCGATCGTTGCCCAGTCTATTCTTCAAGAGTGTCATCGACTTTTGACCTCTGGCGGTGAAGTCTTGATCTTGGATGGCAATCAAAAAACCCTGAGACAAACCGAATGGTTAACTCAAATCTTTGAAGAGCCTTATATTCAAGACTACGCTGCTGGCAACCTCGATGCCTGGATGGGAGCGGCGGGATTTGGGGCAGTTGAAACCCAAGATTTTTGGTGGATTCATCAAGTGACTCGCGGCGTGAAACCGTCACTGGGTCAGCGAGTTCGACCTGAACAATTGACCGTAGAAAATGGACAATGGGCGACCCCTTGCGGGTAACTCGAAGAGATCGGCTAGCAGCATCTAGCAGGGTTGAATCGAAGGATGAATCTATCTGTCAAGGCCGTAAATCCTCTCGCTCTCTAAATCTGCCTACATTCTTTGACAAACCGATGAACCTTCCTAACCACGAGACAAATTCCCCCATTTGGCGACCTTATACACAGATGAAGACGACCCCGCCGCCGCTGAAAGTGGTCAAGGGCGAAGGCGTTTGGCTAGAACTCGAAGACGGACGACGCATTTTAGACTGCATTTCAAGCTGGTGGGTGACAATTCACGGGCACGGGCATCCCGCTTTAGCTGAGGCACTTTATCATCAGGCACAGCAGCTAGAACAGGTGATTTTTGCCAACTTCACCCACGATCCTGCCGAACAGTTAGCGCGGAAGTTACTCACCCATGTGCCCGACGCTTTGACGCGAGTCTTTTTCACGGATAACGGGTCAACGGCGATCGAAGCCGCGTTAAAAATGGCGTATCAATATTGGCTCAACCAGGGAGAAACAAATCGGACTCGGTTTCTCGTGTTTGAGAAAGGCTATCACGGAGACACGATCGGAGCCATGTCTCTCGGCATCGGCTGCTCATGGTGGGAGCCGTTTCGACCGTTGTTAATTGAGATGGATACCGCTCCGTTTCCGGCAACATTTGACGACGATCCAGCAGTCGAAATCAAAGAATCACAGGCACTCGAACAGATTGAATTACTCTTAAAACAAGGCACCTATGCCGGAATTTTTATTGAACCGCTGATTCAAGGAGCCGGAGGAATGCGGATGTGTCGCCCCGAATTTCTGCGATCGCTGCAAACGATCGCGCGTCAATTCGGTGTGCTGATCATCTACGACGAAGTAATGACCGGATTCGGGCGCACCGGAGAGCTATTTGCTTGCTCAAAATCTGGCACAACTCCCGATATTCTCTGTTTGTCTAAAGGGCTGTCAGGCGGTTGTTTGCCGTTAGCCGTCACACTCGCAACAGAGGCAATTTATCAGACGTTTTATAGCGACGACGCGAGTAAGATGTTTCTCCACGGTCATTCCTATACGGGCAATCCGCTGGCGTGTGCAACGGGGTTAACCTCTTTGAATTTGTTGGAACAAACTCCACAGAGATTCCGCGCGTTAGAAGCGTTGCACCGTCGCTATCTAGAGACGTGGCTGCTCGGACATTCTCGAATTAAATCGGTTCGGGTGTGTGGGACGATCGTCGCAATGGAGATCACCACTGATCAAACATCGGGCTATTTCAACACGATCGGGGCTGAGTTGCGCGATCGCTTCCTAGAATTAGGATTTTTCATTCGTCCGCTGGGCAACACGCTGTACTTAATGCCGCCTTATTGCATTACTGACAGCGAACTCGAATCCATTTACCAAGTCATTCGCAAAGTGCTTGATTCTCTATAAAAAACCTCAAACCGAACTATTGATTTGTCGGCAATTGATCATAGGGTTCGGGTTCAACATCGGGCACCTTTGCTAACACTGCCTCATATTTCTCTCGACTGCCCCGTTTCGCTAATGCTTCTAAATACGTCTCGGTCGTCAAGGCGGCTATCTTTTCGGCAACGGCTGTGGCAATGAATTGATCAATCGAAATATCATCCTGCTCCGCCAAAACTTGCAGATTTTTGTATAAAGAGTCGGGAATCTGAACGTTTAAGTGGCTCATCGCAATCCTCCAATATCCTTCAAAAACTCCGCAGGTGTAATTGCTTTAATCCCAAACTTTTCGATCCCAACAAAATCGCGAGTGTTGTATGTGACTACGCTATCACATCCGGCTGCAACTGCCAGTTCCAGAACCATATCGTTTTTTGGATCGCGTAGATACGGTCGCCAAAGGAAGAAGATTTGATGTTTTGTCGCGATCGAGCAGTGAAACTCAATGAAATCTTCAATGTCTGCTGCATTGAGATACAGATTAGATGACTCTCTCAATAGAACTTCCTGATACTCCAGCACCAACGGCACTGACAAATGAATATCAAATTTACCCGTACCTACCAGCGTCAACAGTTGAAGCGCGCTGCCTCGACGAGAGCGCAAGCCAGAAACAACAACGTTTGTATCAAGAACAACTTGCGGAATTGGCGTAGTAACAGGACGAAAATTTTGAGTGTATATCGTAATCTATAATATTGGTATGTAAAATTTACCGATGTGTGTTCCAAAAGTCCTTAACTGCGTAGCTGACCCACTTTCTCCAATATGAATGATACGTTTGTATGAAGGACTATATTGAAATTAATCGGAACGCTTACGATATTTTATACCAAGACTACGAGAAAAGAGTTATAGATAAAAGTGCATTTGAAACTAGAGCAAATGTATTAGCAGGTAGCCTTTTGCATTTTCTAAAACAGCGATTCGAGCACATTACTGTTCTTGAAGTTGGACCGGGTTCTGGCGAAGTGCTGACATTTTTTGAAAGCAACGGATGCCGCACGATTGCCGTTGAGTTGTCCGAAAATATGGCTTCTATTGCACGACGAAGAGCGACGAATACAGTTTTCATCATTAATGATATTAATAGTATTCAATTTGCTGCCGAGCAATTTGAGGGAATTTACGTGGGTGCTTTAATTCATCTCTTCCCATTGAAAGACGCAATTGAGCTAATTAAAAGCTTCTACATTTGGTTAAAGCCGAATGGAGTTCTATTCATCAATACAACCAGGCACCTACTATCTGAGGAAGGTTTTTATGAGAAAACTGACTACAAAGGCTCAATCAAAAGATTTAGAAGAATGTGGACAGAAGCAGAACTTTTCAATACTCTTCAAAATGCCAACTTTGAAGTCCTTGATAGAATAACTAGCAATGAAGAAGATAGGCAGAAGGAATGGATTGCTTTTGTTTGTGAGAAGTAATTACTGTGTTTGCTATGTATTCAAAAACTCAAAGTACTAGTGAGAAAAAAGTATACTCCGGTAGAATATTGGATGTCATACATCGACGTATTCAGATATCACCAGAGAAAGTGATTGAATACGAGATTCTACATCGCTCAAACATTGTCATCATTATTCCTCTTCTTCCATCTGGAGATATTATTTTAATTAGACAGTTTAGAGCTTCTATAGAACAAGAGATATGGGAATTTCCGGCGGGTTCTATTGAGGTAGGAGAATCACCGTTTGAGGCGGCGAAGCGTGAGTTAGAGGAAGAAACTGGGTATCAGACTGAAGAGGTAAGGCTACTACAAACGTTTTACACGTCCTCACATTTCTGCGACGAAAAAGCATTCGTGCTCATTGCAAATGCTTCAACTTATCACCACCCTAATCTCCAGGAAAAAGAAATTATCACTACACATACTTTGAGCCAGTTAAAATTGAGAGAAAAGTACCTTTCAGGAGAAATTCTAGACGCAAAAACGCTCATTGCTTACCAGGCTTTTCTTTTAGATCTCCAACAAAATCCAGCTTGAATTCACTTTTTAATCCTGCTATGTCTACCCAAAAAAAGATCGAAAAGACTGTCACTATAATCCTTGAGAACTTGCCAACCATCACTACAATATGCTTTAGCGCATACATTGTAGCTCGCAGTCAGGCGATCAAAATGACTGCTGATGAACTGCTTTTATGGATAGTATCATTGCTTGGTCTGCTGGCAACAGCAATATTAGTTGAAAAGTTAGGCAAGCTCCGCCGAATAGAACACTACGCTGAACTAACTCATGATTATTTAATTAAGCAAGGTGCAACGCCTTCGCTGGACACTATCTTTCTTGATCGCAAGTCTCTTACACCTCTAGAAGAGAGACTACAGTTCTCAAAAGAAGTAATCTTTACGGGTGGTTCTTTGTTCAGAATTTCTACAGAATATCTTGGTTTTCTTGAGCAGAAAGCTCAGGAAAACTGTAAGCTTAAATTTCTTCTGGTTGAACCTCAAAGTGAATCCTCTCGTCTTGTTGCACAATACGTTGTCTACGAGATTAATGAGCCAATTGCTTATGATGAGCAAATTAAAAATTCCTTAAAAAACTTAGGGAAACTTCAGAAAAAATACGAGAATCTAGTTGAGATTAGAGTATCGCAATGTGTTCCCCCTTTCGGGCTACTTATTACTGATTCAATTAAGGATCATGGAATTGTACAGGTTGAAATATACACACTCGCTGTTCCTACTCGAAACCGACCTGAATTTACATTGCTGAAGAGACGTGATCCCTATTGGCACAACTTTTTCTTGAGCCAGTTTGAGCAAATGTGGAATCGAGCAACTCCTTGGAAGCCGTAACTAAGCTTTTAATAGTATTGAACGCAATTGAAGAATAAGACCTACTAAATTTTAAGGAGAACCTCAATCTATTCTAATTAAATCGAACAGCTTTTCATCGATATATATATAATTCTGTGGAGCAAGTAGGGAGGCTGAAATACAATTTAATGAAAGAAAGTGACTAAGCTGATAAACTTTACCTACTTCTATAGCAACCCCTTGATTAGTGCTGCCATAATAATCCTGAAAGAATTTCTGGTCAACGCCTGCCACCTTGCTATAAAATTGCCACAACTTTTCTGGAGTTGCTACCTGAATCCCTTGAACTTCAAAATACCCAACAACTTTCTTAAGGGGAGTAGTCGCATAAATGACAATATGTGAAATTGGAGATGCGAAACAGGTTTTGCGAAACTCTACTTTCTTTTTGCCATCTAGAATTAACTGTGCAAACTCCGGATGAATAGACATTAATGCTACGTTGCAAGCTGATCTTTTAACCATTTTGCTGCTTCTAAAGATAGACTAGTAATAGATTGCGGAGCCTTCTTAATGATATTTTCCTTTAGTAATTCTTTCAGCGCAATGGGTTCAATAGTAGAACGAGACAAGCGGAAAAGAATTACAAGTACATTACCTCGGCTACACAAAATCTCAATTTCAGGATAGGTATAAACGGTTCTTTTTCCAACAGAACGCGCGATTTCACGCGGATCGCTAGAAACAACTGTATTTTCGACTACTCCATACGTGCTAACACCACCGTGGTTTTTTGATCGGTAGAAAAAGACGATATCTCCAGAAGCGATTCGTCTTATTTTCGCATGGCATAGGTATGCTTTACGAATACCATTGCCAAATGGATGTCTTCCTGGCAAAAATTCTAATTGTGCCTCTGCTTCTGGAAATAGAATTTCGTGATATTTGGGGACAATTGGAATCAAGAATGAGTTTGCTCCGTCGAATTTAACTTGATTTGGTCCAAATTTAACATTGAACTCTAAAGGCGTTAAAGACTCATAATCTTGGCGTGAGAATTTGAGTGTTTTGAAGAGAACAACTTCACCTCTACTAGAGGTGCATAAAGATTCAAAGCCAAAATTTTCCAAAAGATCTAGAAGTTCAATTTGCTTTTCAAATGCCGTGACATAAATGGATGCCTGCTGATTCTGATCTGCGTAATCAAACACTGCTTTTAGCAGTAGTTCACCGAAGCGGTAGCCACGACAGCTTTCACCAATCTTGAAACTGCATATTTTCAAGATTGGTGTTGGCATTTCTTTATACTCCGGAGCATCGTTAGGCTTAACAACACAGATGCCGCCAATATCACCAGTCTCAGTCTCGATCGTCCAAGTTGGGCGATGTTCTAACTTACATTTCTTTCTAAACCATTCATCAAACTCTGGATAGTCCAATCGGAAAGAGTCAAAAATTGGTTCCTCTAGGTCTAGCTCATGGGCGTAGCGGCTGCGGGCAGCCGGAGGGGGAGTCGGTGTAAGTGGGAAGAGCGCTCGGATAATCGAAATAGCTTCATCAGGTGTTGCGACTCGTGCTTCCAATCCTAATCGGGATGCTTTCTTACGTAGTTCTATATCGCTGGTGACTAAATAATCAACTGCATCTGCATCTACAGAAGACAAAAGCATTAGATCAATTTGATCGTGCTTGTTAAGAGATTCGATTGTGAAAACAGCTTGAATTTTCTTTGTTGATGAAGGGGGGTTAGGTAGCATAGGATACTTATCAAGGAGCATTTTTCGCATTTCCCACCGCTTCCTATTTTTATCTCCACTCAACTCCTGAATAGATGCTGTATGAACATAAAACTGCTGTCTTCCCTCGTTTAACCGTCTCAGTAGTTCGGTGATAAGAGGCGTGTCTAGCTCTATATTTTCTAATTCGGTTGGCTCTGCGGGAATGATGATATTGGTATCCAAAAGGAACTTCATTGCTCTACACCGCTATGGATTTCAGTGACGTTAGTAGTGTAAAGCACTATGACTGAGACATTGCCTAGAAGTAGTGACTAAATTTTAGGAAACCATTTTGAGCATCTGCTTTGAGTAGAACCTACAACTAATTACGCTTTCCACAGGCAAGGGCGCAGGATTCAAAGTCTTTTGCCTGCTGAAGAAACTTTCAAGGTGAGGGGAGCTTTTTGTAGCTTAAGTTATTCGTAGCGTCGTGGCGTGTAGACCCAAACGCCCCCATGTGGACGAGGAATCGACCGAGTCTGACTCGACCCAACAAGTACCACCGTTCGCATATCTACGTCTTCGGGCGAAAATTGCTCAAGCGTACAGACACGCACCGATTGTCCGGGTCTGCCCAGATTTCGTGCCAGCACGATCGGAGTGTTGGGCGATCGCCACTGCAATAAAATCTCCCGCGCTTTTCCGAGTTGCCAGGTGCGCTGCTTTGAAATCGGGTTGTAGAATGCCATCACCAAATCAGCTTGGGCGGCGGCGGCGATGCGTTGCTCAATCACTGACCAAGGTTTGAGAATATCCGACAAAGAGAGGGCACAAAAATCATGTCCCAACGGTGCCCCAATCTGAGCGGCGGCGGCTTGCATTGCCGAGATGCCCGGAGCCACTTGAATGTCGAGCCGCCGCCATTCGGGTTTGGCATCATGTTCTAGCACCTCGAATACCGCCGCCGCCATTGCAAAAATGCCCGGATCACCTGATGAAACGATCGCGACGGATTTTCCGGTGGCAGCGAGATCTAGGGCAAATCGTGCCCGATCGAGTTCTTCGCGATTGTCGGAATCGTGGCGCTGTTGTCCCTCGCCCACAGAACCCGCTAAATCGAGATAGAATTTGTAGCCGACCCAATCGGTTGCCGATCGCAGCACGTCTTTGACTTCGGGAGACATCCATTTATCTCCACCAGGTCCAGTGCCGACGATCGTTAACTGTCCGCGAGGTTTTCCGATCGTGGTCACGTCG
>JAYVFW010000406.1:0-9652 GCA_043772715.1 Phormidesmis sp.
TGTCTTCTTAACGATCGGAGCAGCCATTCTAATGTCGTGTCTGGTTCCAGTCTACACTTTTTTTATTTTACGAATCAAACTAGACCCTTATAACGCGGCAGCGATCGCTGCAACCTATGGCGCAATTAGTGCCGTCACGTTTATCACGGCTGGCTCGTTTCTCGATCAAGTGGGCATTGCCTCTGACGGATATATGGTGGCAGCGCTAGCATTAATGGAGTCACCTGCGATCGTGGTGGGTTTAATCTTGGTAAAAGTGTTTGCAGATAATCCAGACGGACAACAAGAATTTGACTGGGGAGAAATCTTACGAGAGTCGTTTTTTAACAGCTCAGTGTTTTTACTGTTTGGCAGCATTATCATCGGCATCTTGACTGGAGAACACGGCGAAGAAGTCTTGAAACCTTTCACCCAAGATCTGTTTTATGGGGCGCTGACCTTTTTTCTGTTAGATATGGGGTTAGTTGCCGCACAGCGCATTCAAGATTTGCAGAAAGCGGGCGTGTTTTTGATTGCGTTTGCGATTTTGACCCCAATTTTTAATGCTGGGGTTGGCATCGCGATCGCCAAACTCATTCAGATGCCCCCAGGAAATGCGCTATTGTTTGCCGTTCTCTGTGCAAGCGCGTCTTATATTGCCGTTCCTGCGGCGCTGCGGCTGACGGTTCCTGAGGCCAATCCCAGTTTATATATTTCAACCGCTCTCGCGGTTACATTCCCCTTTAATATCCTGGTAGGCATTCCGCTCTATTTGTATGTAATCAATCTGTTCTGGAGTTAACCATGCAAGTTGTTAAACGCATTGAGATTATGGCAAGTTCGTTTGAACTCAATAAAATTTTGAAAGGGCTAGAGAAATCAGGCGTTTCGGGATACACCGTGATTCGGAATGTGGCTGGAAGAAGTTTGCGGGGCACTGTGTCTAATGATTTTTCGAGCTTAGATAATGTCTACGTGATCGCATTTTGCTCTACTGAGCAGATTGATGCCGCGATTGAGAGTTTGAACCCGATCTTAAATAAGTTTGGAGGCGTGTGCTTTGTGTCAGATGCCATGCAAATGAATGTAGTCCGCTGTGTCGGGTCATGACAGTTAAAAAACCTCGTTGTGGATGAGCGCTGCCGTGTTCATCGCGATCGCCAGTCACCGCTATGACTTAATCCACTCTTTCTAACTGCCACAAAATCTGATTGCCTTCTCGTCGCACCCGTGAGACGACCCAGTTGCGCCAAACCCAATTGTCGCCGCGACTGGTGACAGCGCTAGCGTTAACATCTATCAGGTCAGCGAGTTCTGAGCTGGTGATCAAATAAGCTTTGCTAGCAATCTCATCTGCCATTTGCAGCGTTTCTACCAGGTGCCGCAGGCTTTCGACACGACCTTCACGGGGCAAGTCTAACAGATCAACGGGCGCGGGCAGTGATGCATCCGTCATGATAACCTCAGGCTCGTGGGCTTGGTCAGTGAATGTCTTTAACGCAGGAATCTTGCCGAGAGAAAAGGCACGGGCGATCGTATCACAGCGTTCGTTGCCAACGTCTCCGGTGTGCCCACGCACATAGCGCCACTCGACTTGTTTTGAGTTGAGTTCGTCGAGAATCTCCCACAGATCTTGATTGAGAACAGGCTTACCTGTCGAGGCTTTCCAGCCTTTTTGCTTCCAGCCTTTGATCCATTTAGTGATGCCGTTTTTGACATATTCGCTGTCAGTGTAAAGGGCGATCGGGTCTTGCTGGTCAGAGTCTTGCAAAAATTTAAGGGCTGCGATCGCGGCTTGCATTTCCATCCGGTTATTGGTGGTTTGCGCGTCGCCTCCTCCCATCTCGTGCACTGCACCGTTGGCATAATAGGCGACGGTGCCCCACCCACCCGGACCCGGATTGCCCGAACAGGCTCCATCAGTGTAGATACGATCGACTTTAGCGGAGTAGTTCATACATCCCAGATCTAGAAGAGAAATTTAAGATACCACACGCTTGATGTCGATTAAAGTCGGATGGCTTAATTGCTGGCAGCCAGGGCGATCGATCGCGCAAATCGTCTCGGTAAGTAGGTTTGCAAAAACTGGGGGCTGCACTTAAAACCCTCTAGCGCATCGACGAGATCGCGCTGCCGCACTTCTGGCAAAAGATTTTCAACCACTTCGATCTGTTTATCGATTTGGATTCGTGACGGTGAGCGGACGTTTTTCTAACGCTTGCAGCACGGCGATCGTGCTGCGTCATTAAATGCCGAATTCTCTCTGCAACGTCTGGTTCGTCATTGGCGATCGCGGTGCCGAGATCATAAATTTGCTGATGCAAATCGCTAGGCAAGGTGCCATCTATTTGAGCAAGCGCCAGCAAAAAGGCTTGAAGCGTGAGAAGGTCAGTGGGCATAAAGACGCGATCGGGCAAAGATGACCCAACATTCAGCGATGATTTTATTGTAGTGAGGTCTTTGGGAATCGTTCGTCTGCATCTAGATGGGAACGCTTCGGAGTGACACACTCACTTTCAGCCTTGAAGGATTGAACCAGGGGTGAGAAGATAATCGATTACCCTAGAAGATAGGGAACTTTTTAGTATTTATGTCCTACCAGCCACTTCATCACAAATATCGTCCGCAAACCTTCGCGCAGCTCGTCGGGCAAGAAGCGATCGCCACTACGCTCTCAAATGCCCTTTGCCAACAGCGCATTGCTCCTGCCTATCTATTTACAGGCGCACGCGGCACTGGCAAAACATCGAGCGCTCGCATCTTTGCCAAATCGCTCAACTGCATAGCGGTAAACGCGCCGACTGATGCCCCCTGTGGCGTGTGTGAAACCTGTCGAGCCATCACCAACGGTTCGGCGCTGGATGTAATTGAAATTGATGCGGCAAGCAATACAGGAGTAGACAACATTCGTGAGCTAATTGAACGCGCTCAGTTTGCACCCGTTCAGTGTCGATATAAAGTGTATGTGATCGACGAAGTTCATATGCTCTCAAATGCGGCATTTAATGCGCTGTTGAAGACTTTGGAGGAGCCGCCCAATCGCGTCGTTTTCATCCTGGCGACCACTGACCCGCAGCGCGTGTTGCCGACGATTATTTCTCGCTGTCAGCGCTTTGACTATCGCCGGATTCCGTTAGAGCCGATGGTTCAGCATTTAGGAATGATTGCCGAAAAAGAGAACATTTCCATTGCTAAAGATGCGCTGCACCTAGTCGCTCAGATTTCTCAAGGGGGGTTGCGCGATGCCGAAAGTTTGCTCGATCAACTCAGTTTATTAGCGGGTGAAGTCACCGTCGATTGCGTGTGGGATTTAGTCGGAGCGGTGCCCGAACAAGATTTAATGGGGTTGGTCGAAGCGATCGCCACCAGCAATCCTGAAGCTGTGCTTGACCACACGCGGCGATTGATGGATCGGGGACGAGAACCGCTGATCGTGCTGCAAAACCTAGCCAGCTTTTACCGCGATTTGCTGATTGCCAAAACTGCACCCACCCGCAGCGATTTAGTAGCGATCACGCCGCCTACTTGGAAAAAACTCTGTAACTTTGCTCAAGCGCAAGACTTAGGCACCATTTTGGCAGGGCAGCAGCATTTACGCAGCAGCGAACTGCAACTCAAAAACACGACTCAGCCGCGATTGTGGTTAGAGTTGACGCTGTTGGGGCTATTGCCCGCCGCGATCGGTCAACCCATAGAGCGCGATTTCTCCCAGTCCACGATCGCACCCACAGCCGCAGAAGTTCCTGTCTTTAAGCCCGTCGTCAGGGAAACTTCGGCACCTCAGCCACTTTCTGAACCTGCGATCGCGCCGCAAGCTGAAGACGCTGTAGCAGCCCCTCAGCCCAGTGATGCTAGCGATGAGTTAGCCCAGACCTGGCAGCAGATTCTCAGCTATGTCGATATCCCATCGACTAAAGGAATCGTTAGCGCCAATTGTCACCTGTTATTGGTTAACGGTAATGAAGTGATCGTAGGCGTTCGGGGAGAATCGATGGTCAAAATGATTCAACGAATGGTGCCGCAGATTAGTAGGGCATCTGCTAGAGCGTTAAAGAGAGCCGTTAAAGTCACGCTACAAGTGTCAGAAGTCGGTGAATCTACTTCTGCCTGGTCAATGGAGCAGCCTAATGCTTCAGCCAATCGTCCGATCGAGTCGAGTCGGCAACCCATACCAGAAGCTCTGGCGATCGTGCCATCCAGCGAATTAATTGAGCCAATGCCGATCGCCCAGCCAGAAGTAGCCGAGAACCCTGATCTCGTCCAAGCTAGAGATTGGGAAGATGATGAAGTCACTAAAGCTGCCAAGAGTCTCGCTTATGCCTTTAATGGTGACGTTGTAAGTTTAGACGACGAACTGGATGTATCAATTGATTCTGAGTCGATTGCCATCATTCCCCCTGTGGCAGAAACATTTGAGCCAGAGGAGGAAACTGAAGAAGACGATGAAGAAGATGTTGACTTTTGAGGCTAGTCGTCTACGCCACGATGCACCGTCTTCACCCACTTCAAACGCTTGGGACGAAATGACATTCGCACTGTGGCGCTGCCCACGATCGGCAGCCAGTGCATCATATATAACGTGCCGCGCAGCGATTGCAGGAGTGCCACAAACAGCGAAAAGTCAAACCCTTTGAGCGAAGACTGTTTGAGTTGAGCTTCAACACCGCTCGATCGCTGAACGCGCCGCAGCCCCCCAACCATGCCAAACAAAAACAGCGTCACCGTCAACCCTGAAATCGGGCTGAGCAATAAAGGACGGTTGCGCGCGATCGCCATCAAAAAGTCGGGCAAGGCAGCAGTCGGCATGACGTATTGAATAATCCAAAACATCAGCAGGTCGAGGGTTTTGCGCGTTCCCATGCGGTTTCTGGCAATCAGTCGCCAATAGTCGAGATAGCGCTGATAGCCGCCTTCTGCCCAGCGATTGCGCTGATGCCATAGCCCGATCGCCGTTGTCACCCCTTCTTCATAGACCGCCGGAACGGTGACCACATCAATATCCCAGCGATTAACGTGGAGTCGAATCGTCAGATCTAAATCGTCGGTAATGGTTTCTTCGTTCCAGCCGCCGACTTGCTCTAAAGCTTTGCGTCTCACAAACTGACCATTGCCGCGCAGTTCGCCCATGCCGCCGATCGCGACTCGCTGCTGATGAATAAAGGCATCGAGCGCCATCTCTGCCATTTGTCCACGAATCCAAAAATTATTGGCATCTTTAGATTGAAACTGAGGCTCGGCTTGCACGATCGCTTTGCGAACTTGCACAGCACCTATCTGTTCGCGATCGAACAGGGGCACCACTCGCCGCAAAAAGTCTGGCTCGACTTGAGCATCCGCATCGAAGACGACAATAATGTCTCCCTGCGTGAGCGGCAACACCTGGTTTAACGCCCCAGATTTGCCGCCTACTGAGTTAAGAGGGCGATGAAAAACCTTGAACTGCGGATGTTGGGCTGCCAACTTGTCTAGCAAGATTGGCGTTTTGTCAGTGCTGTTGTCGTCGATCACCCAAACCTCGTAGCGATCGTTGGGGTAATCTAATTGGCACAAGCGATCGGCGAGATTGCCAATCACCGCCTCTTCATTTTTTGCCGCGATCATCAGCGACACAAAAGGATAAACCTCTCGTGAGTCATCCGATATCGGTTCTGGCAGATCAGACGGACGCGCCATTAAAAATCTGACGGCGTGTAGCCCCATCAACGTGGTCAAACCCAGCACAAACCAGTAGCCCCAGGTCACTAAATGCAGCGCGATCGTGCCGCCCCAAATCACCACCAAGACCGTAGCTGCTTTTCGCCTGCGCCCCCGAAAGCCCGGATAGGGCACGTCTACCGGATCGAACTCCGACGCTTCGGGCAGATCTCCCACGAGTGCCGCAAGCGCTGCACAGGCTTCTTCTGGAAGCGACTCAAGCTCGTTGTAAGAATCGCTTTCTGGCCAAGAATTCTCCGACATAGGTTACTTGGTTTAACAGCCAATATTTGTCTACACCCTTAAAAAAGCTGGGAATGAGATAACACCAAACGGTGCAGCCCTCACAAACCGACAGCTTGCCCTGCGATTGCCGAAATTCTTCGACTTCTTCTGACTGCTTATAAAGCTCATAGAGGCGACCCGCGATCGGCAACCCTTTTTGAGCAAAGTGATAGCAGGGCAACAGAAGTTCATCGTGAGGACCGATGGCAATCACCGCTTCGACCGCTTTACAGCGAGGTTTTTCGGTGTCGTTGCCGCCCGCCTCAATGAATGCCAGCGCAGCCTTATTGTAACCAAGATTGTTATATTTCTTAGCAGCTACCTCGATCGCCTTCACCATGTCGGGTGTAGGGTTCTTTTTAGCGTTGTAGTTGCTGTGGGCAGTGAACGCAGGGTTGAGCCAAATCCGGGCTTGTAGACGCTCACCCAGTTCGGCAACCTCGCCAATGCGCTCATAGTTTTGCGCGGTGACCGTATGATTAAGGACTGGATATTCTCCCAGCGACTGGGCAATTTTAACCGACTCTACAAGCGTGTCAAAAATCTTTACGCCTCTCGACTGATCGTGGGTTTCGGCATCGCCCCCGTCTAACGAGAAGTTGAGGAAGTCTACCAAGCCCTGCATTTCCTTAGCGCGCTTAGGGTAGAGAATCGTGTTGGTGGTCATGCTGGTGGTGAAGCCTTGCCGTTTTGCTTCTGCAAAGACCTCAGCCACATCGGCTCTCAGCAGAGGTTCGCCACCCGTAAAGTCTACATATCTAACCCCTAAACGACGCAAGTCAGCCAGATTTTTTTGAATCGTTTCAAAAGATGCTTCCTGCTTGGGTTCGAGTGCCCAGATGTCACAAAAATGACAACGAGCGTTGCAGCGATAGGTCAGATAATAATTTGCGACCAGTGGAGCCATATTTTGTGCCAGTAAAGTCTCCTCATTCAAGTTTACAATACGCCTTAAGCAGCTCTAAGAAAAGTAGTTTCCTTAAATACCTTCCGTAAGTTTTAGGAGATTGGGCTATGTCTGACCCAGAAATAAATGAGTTTCCGGGAGCGTGTGTTGATCGAGGGCGATCGACAGTCATGTTAAGAAATTTATTCTCTCGATAAAAACTTACAGGACTGACGCATTTTCCAAAACCTCCGAGGTTTAAGCCACTCTGTCGGTCACAATGCTTGATTCTTGGTTAAAACCTCCGAGGTAAATCCTACTTTAGAGGGTCGCACTGGACTTATTTGTTAAATAGATATTAAATCTCATCGTTCAATGCAAAAATAGAATCGGGGTCATACAAAGAACGCATCATCCTAGCGGATTTCGTAGCATAAACTACAGTCTTGCACTGGTCACATCTAAAAATTGCGCGTAGTCTAGCAAGGAATGGTGCCACTAGAGAATCTTTGAGAATGACTAAGAAGACGTTGGTTGTCATCGGCAACGGTATGGTCGGTCACAAGTTTTTAGAACAAATGATCGCCAAAAAAGCGATCGGCGATTGGCATCTGGTCACCTTCTGCGAAGAACCTCGCGTTGCTTACGATCGCGTCAACTTAAGCGGCTTCTTTTCAGGCAAAACGGCTGCTGACTTAACCCTCGTCGAACCTGGACTTTATCAAGATCACGACATTCAGATCTATGTGGGCGATAAAGCGATTCGCATCGATCGTGATCGCAAAACAGTGACTTCTGCCAACGGTGTCACGATTGATTATGACAACGTGGTGATTGCAACGGGTTCCTATCCATTTGTGCCGCCGATTCCTGGAAAAGACACGCAAGGAACGTTTGTTTATCGCACAATCGACGATTTAGAAGCGATGGCGGCTCATGCCAAAAGCGCTAAAGTGGGAGTCGTGATTGGCGGCGGGTTGTTGGGGTTAGAATGCGCCAATGCCCTGAAGCATATGGGATTAGAAACCCATGTCGTCGAGTTTGCACCTCGTTTGATGCCCGTGCAGGTAGACGACGCAGGCGGCACCGTGCTTAAAAACAAAATTGAGGAATTGGGCGTTACCGTTCACGCCAGCAAATCGACTACGGCGATCGTCAGCGAAAACGGCAGAGTCACCAAAATGCAGTTTGCCGATGGTGACGAGCTTCAAACCAATATGATTGTGTTTTCGGCGGGCATTCGTCCTCGTGATGAGATTGCGAGAGATTGCGGGTTAGCCGTGGGCGATCGCGGTGGCATTGTGATTAATGATCACTGTCAGACTTCTGATCCTGATATTTATGCGATCGGAGAATGTGCCCTTTACGATAATCGGATCTATGGGCTAGTGGCTCCTGGTTACACAATGGCGACGGTTGCGGCTGATAATCTTTGCGAGTCCGGCAGCAATGCTTTTACGGGTGCAGATATGTCTACCAAGCTGAAATTGCTAGGCGTAGATGTCGCTAGTTTTGGCGATGCGTTTAGCAAAACGCCGGGTGCCAAAGAGTTCGCTATTATCGACTCGATTCAGGGCATCTATAAAAAGATTGTGGTGGATGAATCGGGCGATCGGCTCCTCGGCGGCATCTTAGTCGGCGACGCGTCTGCCTACGGCAATTTGCTGCAACTGATGCAAAACCAAATTGTGCTGCCGCCTCACCCCGAAGATTTGCTGTTGCCACCTCGTGAAGGTCAATCAAGCTTTGCAATGGGTGTGGAAAGTCTGCCCGACACCGCACAGATTTGCTCTTGCAACAATGTTACTAAAGGACAGATTTGCAGCGCGATTCAAGAACAGGGATTGACAGATATTGCCAGCGTCAAGAAATGTACGCAAGCGGGAACGGGTTGCAGGGGCTGCGTTCCGCTCGTCACCGATCTGTTGAAAGATCAGTTAAAGAAAGCCGGAGTCGAGGTCAAAAATCACCTCTGCGAACACTTCGCTTATTCTCGGCAAGAACTCTATCATCTGATTCGCACTCAGAAAATCGAGACGTTTGATCAGTTGTTGGCGGCTCATGGGCAGGGCAAAGGTTGCGAAATCTGTAAGCCTGCCGTTGGCTCAATTCTCGCCTCTGCCTGGAATGATTATGTGCTGAATCCGCCCCATGTGGGGCTGCAAGATACGAACGATGCTTTCCTCGCTAACATTCAAAAAGATGGCACCTACTCCGTTATTCCTCGCATTCCTGGTGGAGAAATCACGCCCGATCGCCTAATTGTCTTAGGTGAAGTTGCTAAAGAATTCGGACTCTACACCAAAATCACAGGCGGACAGCGCATCGATTTGTTAGGCGCACGAGTCGATCAGCTTCCCCTGATTTGGAAGCGATTGATCGAGGCTGGATTTGAGTCAGGTCACGCCTACGGCAAAGCCTTGAGAACTGTGAAATCTTGCGTAGGTAGCACCTGGTGTCGGTTTGGGGTGCAAGACTCAACGTCACTCGCGATCGAGGTTGAGCTGCGCTATCGAGGCTTACGCGCCCCTCACAAGCTCAAGTCTGCGGTGTCTGGTTGCACTCGTGAATGTGCCGAAGCGCAAAGCAAAGATTTCGGCATTATCGCCACCGAAAACGGCTGGAATCTTTACGTGTGCGGCAACGGTGGCATCAGACCTCAACACGCTCAACTAATTGCTGAAGATATCGATAAAGAGACGCTAATCAAATACATCGATCGCTTCTTGATGTTCTACATTCGCACCGCCAATCGCTTAGAGCGCACCGCAACTTGGCTCAACAAACTCGAAGGCGGCATCGATTATC
>JAYVFW010000407.1:0-9629 GCA_043772715.1 Phormidesmis sp.
CTTATCTCTCCGTTGACCTCTTTGAATATCATTCGCAGCAGCAACGAATTCACAAGGGTTTCAGCATTATCCTTTTTTCAATAGATCAGCCCTGCCCCAAAATGGGGATTTATGGGGCAAACCCCCAGCAGTCCGAACTTAAAGCAATTTGTGTATACACAGCAGCCCCAAGGATGAGGGCAAAAGGCTAAAACGTAGCCCGAACATTGTGCGGTTTTATTTAATTCACGAGCCTGATTTGATTTAATCAAGCAAGGTCTTTCAGCACTAAACCTAGCATTTCTACGATTTGATCGATGTGTTGGTTTTCGATGATCAACGGAGGTGACAAGGCAATAATATCGCCTGCCGTGCGAACTAATAATCCATTCTCGAAGCAGCGCACTAAGCAATCATAAGCGCGACTTCCTACTTTGTTAGGAATTGATTCCAATTCGATTCCAGCCACTAATCCCAGATTGCGAATATCGATGATGTGAGGTAGCCCTTTCAGCGAGTGAACTGCGTCTTCCCAATAGCCAGACAGACTATTTGCCCGATCGAACAAGCCCTCTTCTTCGTAGATATCTAGCGTCGCCTGAGCCGCAGCACAGGCAAGCGGGTGCCCCGAATAGGTGTAGCCGTGGAAGAGTTCGATCGCATTTTCTGCCCCGTGCATAAACGCATCATAAATGCCGTCTCGCACAAACACCGCTCCCATCGGCACCGCCGCATTAGTAATCCCTTTTGCAACTGCCATTAAATCTGGGATCACTCCAAAATAATCGGCGGCAAAGCCTTTTCCTAAGCGCCCAAATCCGGTAATCACTTCATCGAAAATTAGGAGAATGCCGTGACGATCGCAGATCGATCGCAGCCGCTCTAAATAACCCTGGGGCGGAACTAAAACGCCTGTCGAGCCAGCAACGGGTTCGACAATGACGGCTGCAATGGTGGAAGCATCATGAAGGGTAACGAGTCGCTCTAGCTCGTCGGCTAAATGTGCGCCCCACTGTGGCTGACCGCGAGTAAAGGCGTTCTGCTGTAAATTGTGGGTGTGAGGCAGATGATCGACACCGGAAAGCAAACTGCCAAAAGATTTGCGATTAGGGGCAATGCCGCCGACTGAGATGCCGCCAAAGCCGACCCCGTGATATCCTCGCTCTCGCCCGATCAAGCGCGTTCGGCTGGCTTCTCCCCGGACTCGATGATAAGCCAGCGCAATTTTAAGGGCAGAATCGACGGCTTCAGATCCAGAATTTGCGAAGAAGACGTGATTTAGGTCTCCGGGCAGCATCTTTGCGAGACGATCGGCTAACGCAAAAGGAGCGGGATGACCCATTTGAAACGTAGGAGCAAAATCGAGCGTCGCTGCCTGAGTTTGAATCGCGGCGATAATTTTTTCTCGGCAGTGTCCGGCGTTAACGCACCACAATCCTGCTGTGCCGTCTAGCACCTGACGATCGTCAACAGTTGTGTAATACATTCCTTTCGCAGATGCCATTAATCGAGGCTGCGATTTAAACTGACGATTTGCCGTGAAAGGCATCCAGAAAGCATCCAGACTATCTGGCATCGAAGACGTGACAAGCTCTTTCATAATGAATTTTTACTTCTTTACTAAAATCTGAATAAACAGCAAAATGACCCTCACAATGATTGTAGGGTTTAACGAAATCTCTAATGAATTTAAAGGCGATCAAGGGACTCCGCACTGACTGCCTCGCCCCTATTGCAAGCTTGCGCTTTAGCTAGCCGCTTTCTTGCGACCTCTGGTTGAAGGGGTTTTAGCAGCCGCTTTGGTCGTCGTAGATTTAGTTGCCGCAGGTTTTGCCTTGGCTGCTGGCGCAGATTTTGCAGGAGTTTTAGCGGCGGGTTTGGCGCTTGTTGTCGTTGCGCGAGTGCGTTTTGCAGAGGCTTCTTCGTCAGCAGGTTCTGGCATCGCTGCGGCTCCATTGTCGCTGCCATTAGCTAAGGTTACGGTTTCTGGGTTGAGCGTGATGCCTTGCGTTTTCCGTTGCCGTCTCGTTTTGGGTTTGCTGCCGTCTTTTTCTTTGCGTGCAGATGAGAGGTAATATTTCAGCGTTGACGGGCTGATTTCCACTCCCTTTTCCGTTAGCATTTTTGAAACTTCTGCGTAGCTGTAGCCACGATCGAGCGCTGCTGAAATCGGTTCTTTGAGCAAATCGATCGCTTCTCGCAGTGACCAAATTTCTTTGGGCTTTTCGGGTAATTCTTCCAAAATTGAAGACGCACTACTGATTGCACCCTTTGACACTAGCGTTGACGTGGGTGATCTCCGTTTGGTTGTTGCCATTTTATGATCCTGAATAATTGAATGATGTGGACTGGTTTCTCTAGGTATCCCCAAACTAGGGGTTTTAAACCGATGAGCTTTGAAAAAAGATGTGTGACTCGTGGAGACTGCTGATTGATTTTTCAATTCGCGAGTCGTTGACGCTGCTGTCACCATCATGACCATCGCTGTCAATTATAGAGACATTTTAGAACTTGGAATCAAATCTTAAAAAAATCGTTTCTAGAATTGGATGAATTGATCGTCTTGATTGATCCAAGAGTCACCGCAGCTTTATCGATGTCACCACTTTAATGATCACCATTAGGTCATGTCTGGTCTTTTGCTCAAGAATGGTCGATGTTAGTTAGTTTGTATTCCTGCGATTGATTGAACTGCTAACCTAAACGTTGCGCGATCGTGCAAAACACGGGGGCAAGCAGCAACGCCGGAAGGAATGCCGCGATACTCAACTGTGTGATCTCTAGTAAGTTCAGTCCCAATCCCATAATCATTAAACCGCCGACCCCAGACGTTAACAAGACTTGAGGTGCGTTCACTGGGTCGGGCAACACTTGCGCTAAGAATCCGGCACAAAGCGATAAACCACCCTGGTAAAGCAAGATTGCGAGGCTAGAAAATCCGACCCCGATGCCATAACTGCTGCTGAGAGCGATCGCGGCTAGCCCATCCATTGCAGATTTGATTGACAACAGCGCATGGTCGCCTGACAAACCATTGTTGAGACTGCCCAAGATTGCCAAAGGACCGATGCAAAATAGCAAGCTAGCGGCGACGAATCCTTCCGTAAAGCTGCCGCCACCTTTAAACAGATCGCGGAGCCAATTGCCAACTTTTTGTAGCTGCGTTTCGATGCGCCACCATTCGCCGAGCAGACCGCCGAGGACGATCGCAAGTAGACCAATGATCACTCCATCAATCTGACCCGCTTTGACTTTCAATAAACTACCTGCCAGGGTGACTCCTAAAAACAGCGTCAGCAAGCCAAGTCCTTGGGTAATGATGCGCTGCATTCGAGTCGGCAGACTTCCGGTTAAGACGAGTCCAACTAGGGTGCCGCCGAGAATAGTCGCGACGTTGATCCAGGTGCCGCTGGTTTTATCCCACAGGCTGAGTGCCGCAGGATGAATTAGAAGATGAGTGAGTGAAGATATCAAGACGTAGACTTCCCCGACAGTAACTAGTTTATTCAGGGTAGGTTTATTTAGGTCGATCGGTCAGGTTATTGAGCAGAATTTGCTAGATAGATTTAGCGGAAATTTTCGGTTAGTTAAGCGTAAGGGCGATCGGGCGTTGCTGAATGCAAATATGAATTGCCCCCCGAGCCCCAAGTTTGAGCAGGGTGGTTTCATTGTCATCAGAGGAATCTCGAAAGGCTGATTATTTGGTTTCCATTGGAGCAAGGTTGCGACAAGAGCGAACAAGTTTTCAGTGCTTTTGAATTTTCTTCTCGGACAATGAAACCACCCTGCCCTAGCCCCAAGTTTGAGGGGAACCAGAATCTTAAAGTCCCCAAGAATGGGGGATTTAGGGGGCAGAAGCTGCTAACAACGAAGCGAAAAAACTTGTCGAACCGACGTTTATTTAATATTAAATTGTTTCGACTCTGGCTCAATGGCTACATCAAAGACAACGATAAACGTTCCGTCGGGGATATGTTGCTGCAAAAAGTGAAGATGTCCGTCTGCGTCCGATCGTCGGTGAAAGCGCTCAATCACGATTCGCTGCATTTTGGGTAAAAGACGCACGATCGCCCAGTGTTTCAAACGGTCACTGTAGGTCATAATCTAATTTGTCTCCATTGCAATTTGGAGCCAAAGCCAGTGTTGAGAAGTTGGACGCTGCTACACACTGGCTTCTAGCTTTTTGATTTGTAGGCTGTTGTTCCTCAAAAGGAACATTGCCATCATACATCAATGGAGCATATAAGGAACACTTTGGTGATGATTCGCTCACACAATTGGCATGGGAAGAGCAGGCACCGCCCTCAGACACATTCTAGAAACCTATGGAATTACTCAAAACCGTTTAGCGGTCGTGATGGGGATTGGGCGCTCTAACGTTCACCGCTGGGTGAATGAAGTTGCTGATCCTGTAGGAGACGCGATCTTAGATATTCGGAACGCACTTGAGAAGATTGATCCAGCCGCGGCGCAGGAATTTACTCTTCTTTATTGGGAGAGGCGGACCAATGACGAAAAAGAGTGACTGGAGCGATCACAAAACCATGAGATAAGTCTCTTTGCCATCGCGAGGCAGCACTCTCAATCGTTGATTTTGCAAGTCTGGCTCTAACCCCAAATCTTCAAGGGGAATTAACCCCAGCAAAGGGTCTTGTCCTGCTGGTAGCTCAATGCAGTTAAAGGTGCCTTCTCGCCCTTCAACAGTCAGACTGAGTTCTCTAAAGGTGCGGACTTTTTGCACCCCGATCGCGATTTTGACATCGACTTCTCCTTGCAAAGGCAACCCCAATTGGTTAATGACATCGGCGGGTAGGCAAAGTCGAGTCGCGCCTGTGTATACCAAAACGTCTTCTAAAGTGACAGAACGAATCTCGTTAGGGGGAATGAACCCTCGATCGGCAAGAATTTGGTCAATCCGATTAACAAGGGTTATGGTTGTCGTAACTTTTCCCGTTGGTGTAGGGGTTGTTGCTGACATTGTGGTTTTTCTGGTCAAGATTGCCTAAAGCGCTCGCGCTTCTATTTTTATTGTTGTAACAGGAAGGGCGATGGTACTCTGATGCAGACTTCCCCTAACTTTTTAGAAAACTGATCGCGTTACGCTCGATCGAGTCCGCTATACAATCCCAACGCTGCGACCAGCGCCACAAAATGTCCTGCGATGCCGTTCATGTTTGCCATCGCGACGAAGACATCGACCGATCGAATAATCCGACTCGGATCGTAAATCGCAACGCCTTGAGGTTGAGTAATCGACTTTGACAGCAAGACACCCAAAGAAGCTCCACCGCCCAAAATAGACACCGCTAATCCCACCAGTCCGACAATCACGCCTAATCTTAAGACTTGCATCACGTCAGCTTTTTTAGGGTGAACAGTAAGATTTGGGTTACGGAGCCGTCTCGCAAATCGAGTATAGCGGAACGCCAGATAGAGACTAAACAACAGCACCGCCAATCCGCAGGTTGCCCAAAAGATGCCAATGCCCAAGCCCGGAGTCACTCCTTGAACCACACCTCCACCCGGAAGAGGAGTCGCTGCTGATTGGGTAAAGTTTCTCCCAGAGATGGCAAACGCTAACAGCAGCCCCAATGCGGCGGCGAACACAAGCTCTAACCCAAAGCTCGCCCAACCCGTAAGGCGCAACGCGATCGCAATTCGCTGAAGTTTGTGAGAATCGTGAGTGTGGGCTTCTGGTTGAGTTTGCATGGTGATCTCCGTTGGTTTAGACACTAACGTTGCGCCTACATTACCGCGATTTATCTTAGAAGGCGACTCTCTCAAGAGAGAACGATATTAGAGGTTAGGGGCAGAACAGGAAGTCTATAACGTCAGTTCGATGTGCCCTGGCGAACCATCCCCCAACCCCCAATTTTGGAAGAGCCGGGGTTCAAAGTCCCCCAAACTTGGGGGATTTAGGGGGCGCAATAGACTCGTAACGAAGTCGTCGAATTCATGTTCTATTAAAACCCCGATGCAGCACCCTCACCTCTTGGATCAGCCGCCCCTTCTAAAGAGCCATCTGGCAGCACTACGATCGCGTTAGCATTTCCCCAATCCGATCGTTCTTGAATCTGATGTCCGCGTCGTTTTAACTCGGCGATCGTCAGCGTGTCTAATCCCCACCGTTCAACGTTGAGGCGATCGGGAAGCCATTGATGATGCACCCGCGGAGCCGCGACTGCTTGGCGAATATCCATCTCGTAGACCAACACGTTCAACAAGATTTGCAACACGGTTGTGATGATCGTGCTGCCGCCAGGTGAACCTACGGCTAACCGCAATCGACCGTTTTGAGTGACGATCGTCGGAGTCATGCTCGATAGCGGAATTTTGTTGGGCGCGATCGCGTTAGCATCTCCGCCTACAAGTCCAAAAGCGTTGGGAGTGTTGGGCGCGATCGCAAAGTCATCCATTTCGTTGTTTAAGACGATGCCTGTTCCTTTGGCGACGACTCCCGCACCAAAACCGAGATTCACCGTGAAGGTCAGGCTGACGGCATTGCGATCGCGATCAACAACGGTGAGATGACTGGTTTCGACTGATTCTTTCGTGAGACGTTGCAGAACTGCGGGATCAACTGCTTTCACCTGACTTGAGGGAGTCGCTTTTTGAGGATTGATTTCCTGCCGTCGTTTTTGCGCGTAGACAGGGCTGATCAGCGCTTTAACTGGGACTTTGACAAAAGCAGGATCACCGAGATAAGTAGCACGATCGGCGTAAGCAATTCGCATCGACTCGACCAGCAGGTGCAGCACATCGGGGTTGTGCCATCCCATCGCCTTTAAATCTGTATTGCCAATCATATTGAGGATTTGCAGCAAATGCACTCCTCCCGAAGAAGGCGGCGGCATCGAGCAAACTCGCGCTTTACGAAACTCACCACATACAGGATCACGCCAAGTCGGACGATATTGCTGGAGATCTTTTTTTGTAATCAATCCGTTATTAGCTGCCATATCATTGGCGATCGCCAATGCAATATTTCCCGTATAAAAATCTTGAGGATTTTGAGACACCGATCGCAGCGTGGTGGCTAATTCTGATTGCACTAACTGATCACCCGGTTGATAAATCTTTCCTTTATGAGTGAAAATTTTCTGTGCATCAGGATTTTTGAGTAGCGTTTGCTGACTCATTTTCGTTGCGTCTACAAACCGCCAACTCACCGGAAATCCGGTTTCTGCTAATTGAATTGCAGGAGCGATCACGGTTTTCCAGGGTAAGCGTCCATATTGGCGATGCACTTCATAGAGTCCTGCGATCGTGCCCGGTGTTGCCACTGCCAAATATCCATTCGTACTCGCGTTGGGGCGCACGTTTCCCTGCTTGTCTAAATACATTGTTTTCGTAGCCTTGAGCGGCGCACGTTCTCGAAAATCTAACGCTTTTGTCTCATTGCTTTTTGCCTGATACATTAGCAGAAATCCGCCCCCACCAAGCCCTGCCGAAAACGGCTCTAAGACCGAGATTGCAAAGGTTGTGGCAACGGCTGCATCCACGGCGTTTCCGCCCTGTTGCAGCATTGACAGCCCCGCTTGAGTCGCGAGAGGATGGGCAGATGTGACCATGCCTTGATTCGCCCGATCGAGCAAGACAGGCGTTGGAGAAATCGCCAACACTTCGTGGCGCGTAGCGTTCGCCGGAACCGATCGACCTAGCCCTCCAGAAATCACAATGAGGGCGCAAATTTTTTGAAACGAGCCGATATATTTCATAGTGATCCTAAAATTGTTAACCCTGATAGTGCGATCGCTAACCAACTCAAGAAACTGATTCGCGTCAACTGCAAAGCTTGCCGAATTCGATCTGGGGTAATGGGTCGATTTGGTTCACCTAATAGCGGTTTGTGCTTTTCTATGCCGCGATACCAGTTAATGCCGCCGACTTGCACCCCCAACACAGCCGCATAAGCACACTCACTCCAACCAGAGTTTGGGCTAGAATCTTTGGGCGCATCTCGCTGACAGAGCCGCCAAACTTCGTGAGGCTTTCTAGACAGCAATGCTAAGGTCAACACCGCTAATCGACATGGAAGCCAGGTCAGAAAATCATCTGTTTTAGCGCTACACCAACCGATATGTTTATAAGGTGTCGTTTGATATCCCACCATTGAATCTAAGGTGCTAGCAGCTTTATAAGACAACGCTAATGGAACGCTGCCAATAAATGGTAAGAATGCGCCGATCGACGCATAAAATAATGGAGCCATTACGCCATCGATCGCGTTTTCGGTCACAGTTTCTAACACGGCTCGGAGAATGTCTGATTCAGAAAGGTTTTCGGTATCGCGTCCGACATATCGCTTTAGTTGAGAACGTGCTCGATTGAGATTCCCCTCCGCTAGAGGTTGCAACACATCTTCAGCCGCCGATCGTAAGCTTCGCCCTGCAAAACAACTCGCTAACAAAATACTCGCAATCACAACGCCTAACAGTGGATGTAACGCTTTTGAGAATTCTACGATCGCCCATCCAATCACGCCACTACCCACGACGATAAGAATAGTCAGAATCACGCCAGCAAATCGCAACGGCGCTGGCTGATTAAATTCCTTTAAAGCAAGCTTGGTATAGTGATCGATCGCCCACCCCATCACCTGAACTGGATGCAGCCATCCCCAAGGATCGCCAATCAGATAATCGAGGAGAGCGGCGATCGCTAAAACACTCATTCCTAACTTCTCACTAGACCACAAAACTTGCTTCCTCTCCCTGTGCGGCTTGCCAGCTTCGCGCATCGTAGTAGAGATCTTCTAGAGAGATTTCATAAAGCGCTGCTTTCAGCTTTTTGTGGAGTCGATTCCATAAGCTAAATGTTACCCAATCTTCAGCTTGCGCTCCATTTGGCGCATGATGGGGCAGCGGTTCTACACTTTCTCCCACAGCCTCTAAAATTTGCCCCAGTGAGATTTGTGCGGGCGATCGCGCTAGTTGATATCCACCTTGAGCGCCCCGCACCGAAAGCACCAGTTCCGCCCGTCGCATCTCAATCAGCAGTTTCTCTAAATAAGGGGCTGGCAGATTTTGCCGTTGCGCGATCGCTCTCACTGACGTAGGACCATAACCGGGCTGAAAGCTGAGATCCAACAAGGCTTTAACGCTATAGTGTCCGCGAGTCGTTAACTTCAAGAGGAGTTGGGGTGAGGGTCTTAAGTTTAGCAGAGCTTAAGCATCCCCCGTTAACGCCGCAGTTTTAATAACTCTTGAGGAGATGCAATCAGCTTAACTTTTAGAAAGGCGATCTCTTGTTGAGAATTCAACGTAAATAGCCACGCCACATTTACGCCAAACCACGGCGTTTGCACTCGCCCCGTCACTTCGATCTCGGTGCAGTCGTCTAAAATTTGCTTAATCGCTCCCTGCTGTGGTTGAGCCGTGATGCCTTTTGCTTCAACTTTGAGATAGTCAGCGATCGCGTCTTGTCCTTCAATCACCGACTCAAACGGCGGATGCAGTGCTCCATTGACCGCAAATTGCTGACTCGTCGCTTCATAGTCGCCCGCGTTGAACGTTTCAAAATAGTTGATTAGAGTAGGCTCTGTAATACCTGAAATCTCAACTGATTCAGGTTGGAGGGCGATCTCTGCATCAGTGTTAACAGTTTGCATATTTATAAAGCATTAGGTTTATTTGGACAATAAACAAAAA
>JAYVFW010000408.1:0-9594 GCA_043772715.1 Phormidesmis sp.
GCCCCCTAAATCCCCCAAAATTGGGGGACTTTGAACCTAAACTCTGAGCTTAAAGTCCCCCAGAATTGGGGGATTTGGGGGGCTGAAGCGCAGAATAACGAAGCGAAAGAACTCATCGAACTGACATCACATCATGAAATTTTTCACTCAGCCGACGGGTTGGCAAACTGCGCTGGTTTTAGCGATCGGAATTTTAGCAGTTTCGACCGCCGCAGTTTTAGTTCGGTTGGCGACTCGTGAAGCCCAACTTTCGACCGTCGGATTTAGTTTAGTGTTGGCTGCGTCTCGGCTAACCATTGCTTCCGGGGTGCTGCTTCCCACTTGGCAAACCATTCGTCGCAACCCTCCGACTCGATCAGCATGGCGCTATGCAACAGCCGCCGGAATTGCGCTCGCCGCTCACTTTGCCACCTGGATTACGTCGCTGTCTTATACGTCGATCGCCGCTTCTACAACGATCGTCACCACGACTTCAATTTGGGTAGCGTTGCTCTCGTGGCGTTGGTTTGGTGAGAAACCCAATCGGGTCATGCTGGCTGGCATCGCGCTCGCGCTCATAGGCGGCATTACGATCGGCTGGCAGACTTCTGAAACGACAGGCACGAATCCGCTCTTAGGCAATGGGCTGGCGTTGATCGGAGCCTGGACAGCCAGTTTGTATCTTTTGTTAGGACGAGAAGCGCAGCGACGGGATTTAGACGTGAGGAGCTACGTCACGATCGCCTACAGTGTGGCCGCGATCGTACTGTTGCCTTTACCTCTAATCGCGGGAGCCTCCTACAGAGACTATTCACCGCTCACTTATGGGTGGATTTTGCTGATGGCGATCGTGCCTCAGCTCATCGGACACACTAGCCTCAATTGGGCAGTTTGTTGGGTGTCTCCAACATTGGTATCGGTGCTAACTTTGTTTGAGCCTGTTGCATCGAGCGGATTAGCGTTTGTGCTGTTTGGAGAAGTGCCCGGAATGCAGGTGCTTGCCGGAGCCATGATTTTGTTGATCGGGGTGGCAATCTCGATCGCCGCTAACCGATAAATTAGACCTCCTGCACAAATCCGGGAATGCCCCCAAATCCCCTAATTCTGGGGGACTTTGAACTCCAGTTCCCCCAGAATTGGGGGCTAGGGGGCGAGATCGCAGGGTGGTTTACGTCGAGAATTTTATTCATGCAGGAGGTCTATTCTCTGTGACCGCTATCGACTTGCAGCTTCTGGCTTGACAGCGCTTGTGGCTTTGACGCGGCGCATCCGCTCAAAGCTGAGAGCAGTCACCCCGATCGTCACCAGCAAAATGCCATACATTTGCACTTGCTGCAATTGACTGTGAATGATAATGGCTGCCAAAACTGCCGTGATCACCGGGCCGCTAGAGGCAATAATTGACGATCGCGCCGCGCCCAAGTGCCGCACTCCAAAGTTATTGCTCAGATAGCCGACTAGTGTCAATACGCCCAAAACCAATCCACCGACCAGGAACCCTAGCCGTTTTTCGGGCAAAACATCGACTCCCAACTGTAGCGGCAGCGTCAGACTAAAGCTCGACAGAAACAGAATTGTGACAAACTGCACCAAGCTGACTGGAATGGGATGCAGTCTACGAAAGCCAAGCTGCATAAAGATCAGATAAAACGCAAACGCAATCCCTGCAAAAATAGCTGCAAAGACTCCACCCGAAGTCACCATGCTAGTCTTTGCCAGGTTGGGCAGTGCCGCCATAATCACGCCTACCAAAATCGCCACCATCACGGCTAAACGTAGCCGCGTCGGACGATCGCCAAAGAGCCACCAGGCTAAAGGCACCGTCACCAAAGGATACATAAATAGAATCGTGACGGCAGGACCAGGGCCAATTTGCCCGATCGCAATGTAGATCAACACCTGCGACAAAAACAGAAAGCCACCACTGCCCACCACGTTAAACAGCGCTCGACGATCGCGATCAAGCACCAATTTTTTGATGTCTCTCCAGACAGGTGGATAGAGAAACGCGGCGATCGCTGCCATCAAGGGCAACACAATCAGCATTCGCATCCACAAAATGAGCAGCGAGTTGCCAAGACTAGGCTGAATAAACCCTCCAAAAGGCACCAGCCCCAACAGGCTAATTTGACTGCCGATAATGATTTTGACAACCACATTGTGAACTGATAGCGCCAAGGTAGAGATCAACACAAACCACAGCCCGATCTGAAGCTGAGACTGGAGCCGAGGTTTGGCGTTGAGCGGCAGAGGAGCGGCAGGAAATTCTAATGGAATGGGCTGCGCTTCGAGAGCTTGCGAATGAGTTTGCAGGGTCTGATATCGGGCTTGCAGGTTTGCAATATCTTGAATGAGCTGCATTTTCTCAGTTTGCAGCCGAGCCACATCTTGAGACAGTTCATTGACTGTGTTGTGTTGCAGTCCCTTTAGATCCTGGGTGCTTGAACCCAAACCAAATTTTTCTGGTTTAGCATTCTCATTCCCTGAGTGGTTCGATCGACTATCCGCACCCATTGAATTTCTATCCTCCTCTAACCTGTATTGCACAAATCATCGTTAGGTCTTAACAAAAGCTTTGTTTGCCTGTCTGCTATTGTTCCCCATAAATTACAAGATTTGCACGGAATATTTCGTAATCAAAAACTGAGCCACGGAGAAAATTGCGGCACTTAGCCCAGCCGCGATCGGAATTGTAACTAACCAGGTTAAACCAATCGATCGCAAAGTTTTAAACTGAATTGATTTTAAGCCTTGAATGAGTCCGATGCCGACGACACCTCCGACGAGGGCGTGAGACGTTGAGACGGGCAAACCTAGTCGAGATGCTACTAAAATCGTCGCGGCGGTTGCTAACTCGGCACAAAACCCGCCGCTGGGCTGAAGCGCGATAATGCCTTCTCCGATCGTGGCGATTACTTTCTTTCCCATCACGGCTAATCCGGCAACGATTCCGATTCCACCGAGCATCAAAATCCACAAGGGAACCTGGAAGTCTTGTAACGGAACAGACTTGGTTTGGGTGATAGAGACGATCGCCGCCAAAGGTGCGACAGCATTGCCAACATCATTTGAGCCGTGAGCAAACGCCACAAAACAAGCGCTCAAGATTTGGAAACGAGCCAGCAGAGGTTCAGGGTTCTGAATTTTGGCTTGGATGTTTTGATCTAACTGTCGCCAAATCGTGAGAGTTAACGCGATCGCGCCACCGCTCCCAATCAGCAACGGCAGATCATGAGCAGGAATGTTTAGCTCGAAACGATCGAGCAAAATCGCCTGAAGAGGTCGGCTCAACGTCGGCAAGACGATTACGCCAAAGATGCCGATCAGAGCAGCACTCAGCCAAGGAATCCATTCTCGAAGTTGGGCGATCGGGTCGAGCTGGTCAAGAATCCAGCGTTTGATTTGGCTGTAGAAGAGAGCCGCGATCGTGCCACTAATCAGCGGGGTAATAATCCACGTCAGCGAGATCATGCCGATCGATGACCAATCAACGGCACTGGGGCTGAGGGCAACACAGGCGAACCCGGCGATCGCGCCTACGGTGGCATGAGATGACGACACCGGAAAGCCGAAGAGGGTGGCAATGTTGAGCCAAACCCCAGCCGAGATCAAGACAGAAACCATTCCGACGAGTAGAATCTGAGGCGTTTGAGCAAACAAAGCGGGATCGATAATTCCTGTCGCTAGCTTTGCAGAGACTTCTTGCCCAAAGACAACTGCCCCGGTGAATTCTAGGATCCCCGCGATGATTAGGGCTTGTTTGAGGGTGACTGCTTTGGAGCCAACAGAGGTGCCCATTGAGTTGGCGACATCATTTGCGCCAAGGTTCCAAGCTAAATACAACGCCAGAATCGCAGTAATCGCGACGACAAAATCTTCCATAACTTATGTCCTGAACACACGCAGGCTACAATTTCGATCAGAAAGGATAAAGCGCAAACAAGAGTCACTTCTATGGCAATCCGACAACCACAATACAACTTTGATGGCTCCGTTTGAGTCAGCTTGTGCCCCCTGAATCCCCCATGCTGGGGACTTTGAAACCGGGAATCTTGGCAAAGTCCCCCATTCATGGGGGATCTAGGGGGCGAAGATCTCAGCCATGATGAATCAAGAGATTTGACTACAAGATTGACAGGTTATTTAGTCAACAATCCTACAGAATAGCTTGATCGCTTCAGATTACCCGCTCACCATCCTGATGCTCAAATTTGGTTTGTGCGAGTCGGGCATCGCGCCGTTCATCGGATTGGTTTTTCTGGGTCGGTTGAATCACGTATTGCAATCTTGTTGTAGTTGCAAGCGATCGCTCCCATCAAAAACTGGATTACGGGCTATTTGCCCATCTACGGAATTTGGACAGCGATCGTGCTATTTGCTTTTCCGTTTCTCTTCTCGTTTAAGTAAATCTAGGAAACTAGAGAGCCGCGCGAAGTTCCCTAAAGGGGTAATCGACGACTCCTTAATCTCCAACGTCCTACAGTTGAATCGTGACTTTGTTGTGCAATTCCTCCAAGTAGATCAGTGAACTGTTACCCAGAACAATGTTGAATTTGACGAGGGAACGTTCCACTTGATATCCCGGCAGCACTCGCACGATTTGATATTCTGTCGTCAAGTCACTGGTGCCATCCCACTTGAACGATGCTAGTTGATTGGATGCGATCGCACTCAGTTGAGACACAAAGTCTTCAATAGAATCGATCACATCAGGAAGAATGCCAGACGATAGAAAGATGTAACGCTCTTGCAAATCCAAAGTAACGGTGACTCGATAGCGTTTCATCGTCGAGAGATGTAGCTCAACGGTGAACGAAATCGAGCCAGGAAAGATATTCCTGACTCCCATGTTGTTATGTCCTCTCTGTTAAGTCAAAGAGGATGAGGATGCTGATGTTTCAAGCATTCTGCATGGATATAAAATATTTGCTGGATCTTGATTCCACCCTTCCAAGATCCCATCGCAAAGCTGACGGTGTACAATCATGAACGCCTCCTGAGTTATGAACGCTAACTTAGGATGGAAGTCCTCGAAGTTCTGATGCGCCACATCAGGCTTCGGGGCACAACTCCATCACTGCGATGTATTCTACAGGAGTTTTTGCTTTTTTGAAATAGGAATAGTGTTTCAGCAGAATGGCATTGCTAGCTCGATAGAGCCGTTTGTGGAGGCACTATTCCATCGCGGACTAGAGTGAGAAAGATAGAGACTAATGGGCTAAACATCACAAAAAGACTACAAACTTTTGCTCTTCTTGTCAGCTTCTTTAAGCTTGAGATCGGTAAGTTGGTACTTTGTTTTTTCTTCCCCTGTCAAGGAAACTTCCGTTACTTCTGTAACAGTTGCGGTATAAATTTTACTAAGTGTAGCGGTCTCTGCTACTGAGAGGGCTGAATCAAGAATTCTTCCTGTATATTTTTTCCTGTGTCCTTTAGTTTCCCATATTTCAAAAGATTTGGTGCGCTTGTTAACACCGACTAACTCACCTTCTACTTCATATTGCCTCGGCTTTTCGGCTTCAACTTGACTAACTATTACAAGCACGATTTTTGCATCTGCAAGCAGTAACTCGGCAGAATCACCTTTATTTTGATCGACTGATCCCCACTCAGCACGAATCCTCGCTTTGGCGTGAATTAGTTTTTCAAGGAAAATACGATATCTAGAAGCTGCCCTTGGTTGAGCATCTAATAAAAACTCCCGTAATCTCTCAGAGTCTTTTCCTATTTCTATTAAATTTAAAAAGGCTTCGATTGCTTCTTCTACAAGCGAATTACCCCATAAATCAGGTTGATCAAATGCAACCATTTCTACACCGAAAGAACTTGCAAAAGTTCCAGCAACAGCTAATTTAGTTTGTTTCAGTATTCCCCCAGGAATACTTCCCTTTACAGTAGGTTGACCAGCTTTAAACTGTCCAAGAGCATCAATTAAATACTGTGTAGATTGAAGAAGATTACCCAAATCAACTGCTGGGGCCCGCATAATATCCATACCTGAAAAACCAAATGCCAAGTTTAGCACCGCTCTTCTAAGCTGAATCGCAGAACGTTTTGCGTCTTTCTTCTCGACAAGAGATGTAATAAATTGAGATTGGCAATTCAAAAATTCTCCAGGTGTAGGTAGTTTATCCTCGTCAAGATCTTTACACAAAATTTTTACTACATCTGTGCCGTTCTCATGATTGGTAATAATTACCTCAAAGATGAACCCATCCTCCGCTCTCAAGAATGCATCCTTTAACTCCATACCTCCAGTGATTACTTGCTGAATTCTTTTAAGAGATGTTGGCACATACAGCCATGAGTCTGAATATGAAGTCTCATCAATCCAGATCACTAGAAAAATCTGTCCTGCTACATTTCTGCAAGAAAATAGGCAAGGCTTATCGTAGAACTCATAAACCTCAAGTATTTCTAGATTGCCTAATATAGTTTCTTGTGGCAAGAGACTCATAAATCTTTTATTTAGTCAATGCTGACAATCTGAAAGATAGTCCAGGGTTGTGTGTCTATCGGAGTCCACCAAGTATGGTGGGATTGGCTTGTTCTTGAAGGAGTACAAAGAATTTTTCCGAAACTTGGTCTTAGTATCCCTACCGCAGGTTGCGATTTTTTAAAGCGAGGGATTCTTTTGATAACGCGACACGCATCTGCTTTATCTCGATATACGGATACCCCTCCCGCTTGACATTCTGTTACACCTTCAGGTAGGTCTTTATTCATATTCTCCTCCCTCCAAGATCGAAAGTCATCAGGATGTGGATGGTTATAGTTCGCTAAACGATACACCTCACCAGTTGCATCTTGGGCGTTTCGCGGAGGGCAGTTCTCAGGTAAGTGTTCAGGCCAGTTCATTAACTATGGTGTGATCCTGTCAGATACTATTACCCTTTTACTATGGCTTAAATTTCTGCTCAGGTGCAATAGTTGCATTTTGGAAAGCTGTGCAGCGAGGTCTGACAATTGCGTTGCAGCGGACTGAAAGAAGCTGCGGGTGAGGAGTTTAAGGGTTATGGCAGCCGCTGACCGCAACCGTTAGCCTACTGTGTCGTAGATCGTGGCTTACTTTGAGTCGCATATTATTAGCCCACAAGTCTCTTAGCTCAAACCAGTTAGTAGTTGATTACGAGCTTCTGCCAGAGCATCAGGTAACTTACTGGCATCGCGTCCGCCCGCTTGAGCGAGATTGGGGCGACCGCCACCGCCGCCGCCGCAGAGTTTAGCGATCGCCCCCACAACTTTCCCAGCCTGCAATCCTCTTTTCACAACCGCAGGGCTAAACGCCGCCACCAGACTAACCCTGCCTTCTTCAGGTACAGAACCCAGGACAACAGCCCCTTCACCCAGCTTTTGCAGCAGTTGTTCTGTCACTATCTTGAGCGATTCGGGATCGACGGATTCGAGTGAGGCGACCAAGATTTTGAAGCTGTCGATCGATTCGGCTTGGGTCAGCAGTTGATCGGCTTTTGCAAAGGCGAGTTGCCCTTTGAGCGCGTCGAGTTGCTTTTGAGTCGTTTTGAGTTCGGCTTGTAGTAAGGTGATGCGATCGGGAATTTCTTCGGGCTTGACTTTGAAGCGATCGCTCAACTCGCGCACAACACTATCTCGAACGTTCAGGTATTCTAGAACAGCAGTTCCGGCGATCGCTTCAATGCGACGAATGCCTGCCGCAACACCCGACTCAGAGACGATTTTGAAGATACCGATTTCTGCGGTGTTGCTGACGTGAGTTCCGCCACAAAGCTCCATTGAGACACCGGGAACATCCAAAACTCTCACAGTCTCGGAGTATTTTTCGCCAAACATCGCGATCGCGCCTCTTTCCTTTGCTTCGGTCAGACCCATGACGTGAGTATTAGCGATATGAGCTTCTGCAATCCAAGTGTTGACTAGTTCTTCAACTTGTTGAACTTCGGCAGCAGTGATTGTGCGAGGACAGTTGAAATCGAAGCGGAGGCGATCGAATGACACTAGCGACCCAGCTTGAGAAATGCTGTCATCGACAATCTTTTTAAGGGCGGCTTGTAGCAGATGAGTCGCGGTGTGATGCGCCTGAACCCGACGACGACACGCCAAATCGATCTGAGCCGTTATGGTATCTCCGACGCGCAGAGTACCCCGCTCAATCCGTCCAAAATGCACCGAGAACGCGGATTCTTTTTTCACGTCTTCGACTCGCACCAAGACAGAGTCGCCGGAGAGATAGCCGCGATCGCCCACCTGTCCGCCCGACTCTGCATAAAAAGGAGTCTGATTGAGAATGACTTGAACTTGAGTTCCGGCTTCTGCGGATTCGACAGATTTACCCTCGACGAGCAAGACTTCAACAATTGACTGACTCGACAGCTGAGTGTAGCCCAGAAACTCAGTGGCGTGAATGCGCTGTGCTAGTTCGTCCAGCGTTCCTTGAACAGTGAGATCGATCGTTTTGTGAGCCGCTTTTGCGCGATCGCGCTGCGCCTTCATCTCGGTTTCAAAGCCTGCGGCATCCACTGTTAAGCCTTTCTCTTCAGCTACTTCTTGAGTTAGCTCTAGCGGAAAACCGTAGGTGTCATAAAGAGTGAAGGCATCTCGACCAGAAATTGGTGTCAAACTACTAGCCAATTTCTGCATAGCCAGCTTTCGTTGCTGTGCATCAAGCTTCAAGCCACCTTCTAGCTCCTGTATAGCCTCCTTTGCAAAACTAGCAAGTTCTGCTTGAAGTCTTTCAAGTCCTGTCTGAATTCTTTGCTGATTCTGTTGTATTGTGCTAGTAACTTCCACTAGTAGTTTTTCGCCCCGCTCTAAGGTGTCACGGAATCGAGATTCTTCTTTTTGCAGTTCGTTTTTGATCGTGTCTGCTTTTTGCCGCACTTTGGGATAAGCCAATTCAGAAAGCGCGATCGCCGTTTCTGCAACTTGAGCGGTGAAATCATTGTTGATGCCAATCAGTCGCCCGTGACGCACCACACGACGAATCAACCGCCGCAGCACATAGCCTCGACCTTCGTTGTTGGCAGCAATGTCGTCTGAGATCATGTGAACCACTGCGCGAACGTGATCGCCAATCACTTTGAGCGAAACTTTTGTAGAGGGTTCAGCCGTGGCGTAGTCAATTTGGGCGATCGCGGCAGCAGTTTGCACGATCGGAAAAATCAAATCTGTCTCGTAGTTATTAGGCACTTTTTGCAGAATTTGTGCCATCCGCTCTAAGCCTAATCCCGTGTCAATATTCTTGTTTTGAAGCGGGGTAAGGTTGCCGTCAGCATCCCGGTTATGTTGCATGAACACCAGGTTATAAAACTCGATAAACCGGGTGTCATCTTCTAAATCGATGTGCTCGTCGCCCTTTTCAGGATGGAAGTCGTAATAGATTTCAGAACAAGGGCCACAAGGGCCTGTCGGCCCCGAAACCCAAAAGTTATCTCTCTCACCCATGCGCTGAATTCGATGGGCCGGAATGCCGATTTCGTCGCGCCAGATCGCAAACGCTTCGTCGTCTTCCTCAAAGACGCTGACCACTAACCGTTCTGGCGGCAGGTGATAGATTTTGGTTGAAAGCTCCCATGCCCACGCGATCGCTTGAGATTTGAAATAATCGCCAAAGCTGAAGTTGCCCAGCATCTCCAGCAG
>JAYVFW010000409.1:0-9568 GCA_043772715.1 Phormidesmis sp.
TGGTTCTCCTCCAGGGGACTTTCACCCCATTAGTTCACGCCCATGCTGGGCGTACACAACCCGGTTGGAGCGGACTGACAAAGTTGGTTGGTGTTGCGGCAAAAGTTACTTGTAGCCGCTCAACCGGAACGTTATATTTCGCCCGTTGGAAGTTAGACGGGATGCAATTCGGGCGCTACCCTAAATTCAGCTATTCACAACCACCTGATGAAGCGCTTGATAACGAGTTCGCGCTTTGAGTTTGGCAAGAACATTGTTCATGTGAAACTTGACTGTGCTTTCGCTAATCACCAGATGATTGGCAATATCCCGATCGCACAATCCCCCCGCCAACAGTCATCATTTCTAACTCGCGATCGGACAACATCTGCTGCACCTCAGCATCCGGGTCAATGCCCCAACTCTCGCCACGGGCAACCGCTGCGATCGCCTCTCTCAATTGTCCCGGTGTGAGGGTCAGATCGACTTTAGCCTTGACTCCTTTGGGCAATGCCTGAGTGCCTTGCTGAATCCACAACACTCGTTTTGCGTGGATCTGAGCCGGGTCATCTGTTAGCAGTAGCGCACCTTGATCACCATCGCACACAGTCAGACCCGCTGAAAAAGCCAGATTCTCGCAAAGGCAGCGCCAAACGTTTCGACTAACCCATCGGTGACGTGATTGGCAATCTTTTCTGGCGAAAGACATCCTGAGAACCGTTGAGCAATCTCGTTTCCTCGCTGTAAGTCAAATAGAAGTCGGGTTGGATCGAGCAGTTCACCAAGTTCAGCGATCGAGTCAAGCATCTAAATCAGCCGAGTCTTCAACCCCATTCAGACGCAGATTGACCCCCGACGATGGATCTCAAAATACGAAAACCTCGGATTGGTTTTAGATTCGTCATACATTGCATAAGTAAATTTAATGGTATTTCTACTTATGTAATTGATTTAATCGACAAATTCGACTAACTTTGGGCGTGAAATTGTCTTAAGATTGTCGTAACAATTAATTTGTTTAAGATCCACTCGCTGACCCCAACCACCCAGGAGGACTATCTATGGCGCTTGTACCTTTGCGGCTGCTGCTTGACCACGCGGCTGAACACGGTTATGGCATTCCGGCTTACAACGTCAATAACATGGAGCAGATCCAGGCAATCATGAAGGCTGCCCATGAAACGGATAGCCCCGTGATTTTGCAAGCTTCTCGCGGTGCGCGTAACTATGCGGGCGAAAACTTTTTGCGTCACCTGATCTTGGCGGCGATCGAAACCTATCCCGAAATTCCGATCGTGATGCACCAAGATCACGGCAACGCGCCTTCGACCTGCTATTCAGCGATGAAAAACAACTTCAGCAGCGTCATGATGGATGGCTCGCTCGAAGCCGATGCCAAAACTCCTGCCAGCTTTGAATATAACGTCAACACCACCCGCGAAGTCGTGAAAGTGGCTCACGCGATCGGAGTCAGCGTCGAAGGCGAACTCGGTTGCCTCGGCTCACTCGAAACGGGCAAAGGCGAAGCAGAAGACGGTCACGGGTTTGAGGGCGCTCTCTCCCACGATCAGCTTCTGACCGACCCTGACGAAGCCGTTGAGTTTGTTGAGCAAACCCAGGTTGACGCTTTGGCAGTGGCGATCGGCACCAGCCACGGAGCTTATAAGTTCACCCGCAAACCGACGGGCGAAGTGTTGGCAATCAGCCGCATCGAAGAAATTCACCGTCGTTTGCCCAACACTCACTTAGTAATGCACGGCTCGTCTTCGGTTCCCGAAGATTTGATCGCGATCATCAACCAAAATGGGGGAGCGATTCCCGAAACTTACGGCGTGCCTGTCGAAGAGATTCAAAAGGGCATTAAGAGCGGCGTTCGTAAAATCAACATCGATACAGACTGCCGTTTGGCAATCACTGCTGCCGTGCGTGAAGCGCTGTTCTCTAACCCTAAAGAGTTTGACCCTCGCTTCTTCCTCAAGCCTTCGATCAAGTATATGCAGAAAGTTTGTAGCGATCGTTATCAGCAGTTTAGTGCCGCGGGTAATGCTAGCAAGATCAAGCAAGTGAGTCTTGAAGACTACGCTGCGAAGTATGCGAAAGGCGAACTGACCGCAGTGACTAAGAAAACGGTTGGCGTTTAAGGCTAAGTTCTTAAGTTAGTTAAGAAGCTGGGCGGTTGCAAAACTGTCCAGCTTCTTTGTAGGTTAGCTTCTGATCCACTCTTCTACCCTTTTGGCAACTCCTTATTGAGTTATTGAGTACAGTGTAAAACTAAGCTAAGTTAAAATGACTTTGATTAAGGTCAGTGCGACAGAAACAGTTAGCTTTGGTTGTGAATTCGGGAGAGCTACTTAAATCCCCCAGAATGGGGGATTTCAAGCCAAAATTTCCGGCTCAAAGTCCCCCAGAATGGGGGATTTAGGGGGCAGAAGCCGCTGACAACAAAGCGAAAAACTTCGTCGAACTGACGTTTGATTAAGAGTTCTTTGGGGCATGAGAGAAATTAAATGTTTCTCGAAAAGCTTTCTCAAAAAGAATTACTCCCACAGTTCTCAAGCATTCATTCCACAGGAACCTCAACTTTTTAACGAAGTCAAGGTTCTGAAAAGGTTGAAATCTTATCGGTCAAAGCAAAGGAGTTAGGGATGCTGGTCAAAGATTTTTTTGAACGTACCTATGTGATCAATTTGCCTGAGCGAGTCGATCGCCGCAAAGATATCGTACGAGAACTAGACAAAGCAGGTTTGCCACTGACTCCCAATAAAATTGAAATCTTTTCTGCCATTCGTCCAGACAGTGCAGGAAAGTTTCCTAGCATCTCAATTTGCGGCTGTTTTTTAAGCCATCTCGCAGTGTTAAAACAAGCAAAGCGAGAGGGTTTAGCAAACGTTTTGGTGATAGAAGATGACCTGACGATCGCAAAGAAATTTGTGCCAAACCAGGCAGCGATCGTGGAACAGTTAACCCAATCGGATTGGGGATTTGTCTATTTTGGACACATAGCAGAGGTTCCTGAAGACGCTCCCGTCAAACTGCAACCCTTTCCGGCTGATGAGTGGGTCTTAACCGCTCATTTTTATGGCGTGAACAGCACAATTTTCGATCGCCTGATCGATTTTCTTGAAGAGGCGCAGCAGCGTCCGGCTGATCATCCTCAAGGCGGAGCCACTTATCCTGACTGGGCATATAGCTACTTCCGCGCTCAAAACCCCGATGTGTTGACGTTGATTGCAGCGCCCAACTTGGGATGGCAGCGCAGTTCTCGCAGCGACCTACACGGAACTGCTTGGTTTGACACTACGCCAGTTGTTAGAGATCTCGTTGGGGTTGCTAGAAGGGGCAAGGTTTGGTTAAGAAACCTGCAAGACAAGTCGTGAATTTATTCGGGTGCATTAAGCTGATCTGCCGAGGGGGGTCGGTCTTCTGGCTCTTTGGTTAAGGCTTTGTGCGCCGATCGCGTCAATTGTCTGATTGCCTCCAAATCAGGGGGCGTTAGAGACTTTTCTAAACTCGTCACATCTAGCCACAGCAAATATTCAATGTTTCCGGCAGGTCCTACGAGCGGTGACCAGGTGAGTCCTCGATAGCGCCAGCCGAGGGCTTGAGCGGCTTGCAAAACTTGAAAGATTGCGCCTGCCTGATCTTTGGGATCGCGAACTACGCCTTTTTTGCCGACGCGATCGCGCCCCACTTCAAACTGGGGTTTGACGAGCAGCAACACTTCACGCGGATCTTGCAGCAGCTTCCACATGGCGGGCAGCACTTTGGTGAGCGAGATGAACGACACATCGACTACGCCCAGATCAGGATAGGGTTGATCGGGTTGATATAACTCTTCTGGGGTGAGGTTCCGCAGGTTGGTGCGCTCTCGCAAAATGACGCGGGGATCTTGGCGCAGCTTCCAGGCGACTTGCCCATAGCCGACATCAATGCCGTAAACCAGTGTTGCGCCCGCTTGCAGCAGACAGTCTGTAAAGCCTCCGGTTGAGATGCCGCCATCGAGACAGGTGCGATCGCTCACATTAATTTCAAAAACTTGCAGGGCTTTGATCAGCTTTTCGCCGCCGCGAGAGACATAGGGCGATTTCTGTTTAATTTGAATCTCGGCGCTGGTGTTAACTTCGGTGCCGGGTTTGTCGATCAGTTGGCGATCGACCATGACTTCTCCGGCTTGGATCAGGCGTTGTGCCTGTTGGCGAGAGTCACAGAGGGCACGGTCTACCAGTAAAGTGTCGAGGCGCTGCTTCAAGAGTTTTGAGTTTTAAGGTTTGAGGGTTGCGTAGTCATGATAGCGGGGACGGTTACGGTTTGAGGAGCGATCGTTCCCATATGGGATAGGAAGTTTCTAGCTTGAATGTGAGTTCGACGAGTTTTTTCGCTTCGTTGTCAGCGGCTTCTGCCCCCTAAATCCCCCAATTTGGGGACTTCAAGCCAAGATTTCCGGTTCAAAGTCCCCCAAATTTGGGGGATTTAGGGGGCTTCCCGAATTCATAATCGGAGTGAACCACTTCTGTCGAACTCACATTAACTTGAAGGGCGATCGTTCGTGCTCAAAGTGAGAAGTTTTGTGTTCGGAACACGATCGTTCGTGCTCAAAGTGAGAAGTTTCGTGTTCTGAACACGATCGTTCGTGCTTAAAGCGAGAAGTTTTGTGTTCGGAACACGATCGTTCGTGCTCAAAGTGAGAGGTTTCCTGTTCAGAGCACGATCGTTCGTGCTCAAAGTGAGAAGTTTTGTGCTCAGAGCACGATCGTTCGTGCTCAAAGTGAGAATGTTGCGGATTGGAAGGCGATCGTTCCACTTCAAACCTAGAATCTTTCTGCTGGAAGCACGATCGTTCTTATCTAAGAGGTCGTTTGTGTCATTTTTTGACGAAGAAGCTCAAGATTTTCTCGTACCGTTTGGGTGTTGGGATGGTCATCTCCTAACTGGCGTTGCTTGATGTCGAGTGCTTGAAGATAGAGCGGTTCGGCTTCAGCGTAGCATCCTTGCGATTGATACAGGAGTGCTAAATTATTGAGGCTGGTTGCCACAGAGAAATGGTCATCTCCTAACTGGTGTTGCCTGATGGCGAGTGCCTGGAGAAAGAGCGGTTCGGCTTCAGCGTAGCGTCCCTGCCCTTGATACAGAAGTGCCAAACTATTGAGGCTAGCTGCCACATCGGGATGGTCATCTCCTAACTGGCGTTGCCTGATGTCGAGTGCCTGGAGAAAGAGCGGTTCGGCTTCAGCGTAGCGTCCTTGCAATCGATACAGTCTTGCCAACCAAGATAGGCTATTTGCAAAATCCTCTTCTTGATCGCTCGCTGTTTGCAGATCAATGGCTTTACGAAAGTAGCCAATTGCCGTCTCCTGTTCTTGCTGATAGTTGATCGCTTCTCCCCGTTCTGCTCTGCCAGCATAAAGCCGTCCCATTTGGTTATACAGCGTTGCCAGCAGAGGATCGTCGGGCTGTTTTTGCTCAGTTTGGGCGATCAGCGCTTGCAAATCTGCTAAGGGCAACAGAATATCATCATCGATCGCCAGTCCCAGTTCTGCCAAGATGGGCTGAAACGATTCAATCTGCGAGCTTTTCACTGCCGCAGTCTGGCGCGACTCAAAGCGAAACACCCCTCTACGCCAACCCCAAAAATCGGGCGCTTTTCGCTCCATCTGCGTCAGCAATTGCGTCGTCACCCACAGCACGATCGGAAACCGAAACTCTGGCAACGCCTCCCGCGTCCACTGCAAATAGCCAAAAAAAGCATCTTGCTCCGACTTTTCCTCACCCAACTGCAAGAAAAAAAGCTGCTCTGCTCCTGTCACTATCACCACAGATCGACCGCTCGATCGCAGATAGTCATCCGTCTGCATTTTTTGCAGAATCGTCATTTTGAGACTGGGTTCTCCACGAATTAACGAAAGTCGATAGCAGCGAATTTCTGGCTGCAACTCTGCCTGAAGTCGATCGATTAATTCTTCACGAAACTGGATGTTATCGCACACCGCAATCAGCAAGCTCAAAACCCCTTCACTCGCCTCGATCGTGACGAGCAAATCTTCATAAGCTTCCAAGTTTTCTGCGTCAAGTTCTGCTGTGTCGGGCATTAGATCAGATTCCTATCGGCTAATAGTTCAACCACGATCGGATGTACGTCATACCAGGTTTTGCGATTGCGATATTCTAAAACGTGCAGCCCGTGCAGCAAGTCTAAAAACTCTTTTTGTGTCGGATCGTCGGGCATTAATTCGGTATAAACCTTGGGCAGAATTTCGTAATCAACCTTTCCTAATCGGAGCGAAAAATCATTCCGAAGCTTGTTCACCGCCTCTTCTAAAATTGCCTCATTGATGACGATCGCCCGTGTCGGATCACGACGAATTAACCGCAGACAGATTCGACAACATTCGTTTGCGATCCTAATTAGCTCCCGCAAAACGCCGCCACTATAGCGAATCATCTTTTCTGCGGTCTGCCGATCTAAAAGATGATCAGGAATTCGCTTGTGGAGAATCTCACACAAAATATCCATGACTTCCAGTTTAGGAACTGCATTGGGATCGCGACATTCATCTTTTGCAAACAGTTTGAGAACAGGCATACTGACCAATTGATTATTGGTTTCTGTCTCGATCGTCGGCAAAATTTCTTTATCTCGCAGCGTCGCCATCGGAATCGTGTAAATAATATGAAATCCGGGCAGACAAAGCGTTTTAATATTGTCTCTAAAAATAGGTCTAACGACTGAAAGTTCTAGCTTATCTAAATCATCAATAATCACCAAAATTGTCTTTTTAGTTGCAGCTTGCAAGACCGCAGCAATAATATTTAGCTGACTGACTAATTCGGATGTGTTTCGCTCAAACTTTTGCTTGATCTCTTTACGCACACCCGCATTCGTTTGTAGCTGTAAACTAAAGGCTTCTAATAAGTTAACCCCGACCTTTGCTTCCCCTTTTAATTCTTTAAAGTCAGTTTTAGTTTGTTCAGCAAACCATTGATAGATTGCATTTTGTGTTGACTTCGGAATATCAACCTGATGCTTCTTGGCTTCTACCATCAGATTGAGCGCGATCGCAAACAAAATATTGATGTGATCCACGTCCGACATTTCAATCACTTTCGCGATCGAAAACAGCACCACAAAATAGCGATCGCCCATTAACGGACTGCGGCTAAACTCCGCCAACAACGTCGATTTTCCACAACCCCGGTGCCCCGAAAAAATAACTTTGCTATCCGCTGCACCGCCGTCTTCGACCAGTTGCACCAATTCCTCAATCACCTGCCCGCCATACTCTACACCAAAGCGATCGAGATCCTTTTGATCCAACAAAGGCAGCAAATCGAGATTTCTATAAGCGGTTTGAAACAGCGTTAACAAACTATCAGCCATATTTCGCTCATCGAGAATGTGCTACCGACATTATCCTCCACTTCCTGATCTAGCGTATCTTAAGGATTCAAAGCTCAAAACTCTTATGATGCATAGTTTCATTCCACCCGATCGCTTCTTTCCTTACTTGACTTGGACAGATATTGAGACAATGCCTGACAAAGAAAATGTTGTGATTGTGCAACCGATCGGGGCGATCGAACAACATGGCCCTCATTTACCGTTAGTGGTCGATGCCGCGATTAGTGTTGCAGTCTTGGGAAAAGCGTTTAGCCAGCTAGATGCCAGCATTCCCGCCTATGCGCTGCCGTCGCTAGATTATGGGAAATCAAACGAGCATTGGCACTTTCCCGGCACGATTACGCTCAGTGCTCAGACGATGTTAGCCGTGTTGATGGAGGTTGCAGAAAGCGTCTATCGATCGGGGTTTCGCAAACTGATATTGATGAATTCTCACGGAGGACAGCCGCAAATTATTGAGATTGTGGCACGAGATTTGCACCAAAAATATGAGGATTTCATCGTGTTTCCGCTCTTTACTTGGAAGGTGCCGAACTTGCCGATCGAGTTAATCACCCCCAAAGAGTTAGCGATCGGCATTCACGCGGGAGACGCTGAAACCAGTCTACTGCTGTCGATCTTGCCCGATCAGGTGAAAATGGATCGGGCGGTGGCTGAATATCCACTCGATGAGCCACGAGACGGATTGTTAAGCATGGAAGGGGCGCTGCCTTTTGCCTGGACAACGCGAGATCTGAGCAAAAGTGGTGTGTTAGGCGATCCTCTGCCTGCCACTAAGGAAAAGGGCGATCGTCTGCTCGAAGCGCTTGCTAATGGTTGGGTCGATGTGATTAAAGAAGTCCACACATTTCGTCAACCAAAAGCATGGGATTAATGATCCATGAATTCGATAAAGCTTTTCGCTACGGTTGCAAATCCGGGCTGCCCCCTAAATCCCCCAAGTCTGGGGGACTTCATGCCCAAAATTAAGGTTCAAAGTCCCCCAATTTTGGGGGATTTAGGGGGCTGAAGCGCTGAATAACGAAGTGAGAGAACTCATCGAACTGACATTAATTACGATCGCTTACAAATCATCTAGGTTTGTAACAAGCGAGATTTTTTATTTGTGAATCTGATTAAAATGGGGAGTCATACACTCGTGCGCTTCGCTTATTCCACTTTTGGAGAAATCAAATGGCAGAACTCACCTGTATCGTTCCGATTCCGACCACGCTACAAGAACTCGATGAAGCGGTTAGAAAGTTTCAAGTGAGCGATTTAGACGGCTCTGACCTTTATTGCCAATGGCAAGCCATTCGGGATGCCTCTCTAGAGCAGTTGGCGATCGAGACTGATAAAAACCCTGTTGCGGGTGGAGATAGCTATTAAGAAGGGGATGATTGTAGGGGCAATCCTCCCATGGTTGCCCTCCGCCAGGGATAGGCACAGGGGCGCTCTCCCTACTGACCCTAACCGTGATTTTGATGAATGAGCCGCCCGACGATCGTCAGTTCGCCCCCGCGACTCAACGCAATCGAGAACCGATTCTTGCCGTGCTTTTGCAAGTGTTGCCGTTGACAGGCACCATGCTAGAGATTTCTAGCGGCACCGGAGAACACGCGGTTTTTTTTGCGCCTCGACTTGCGCCTCGTCGGTGGTTGCCGTCTGATCCGAATCCCATTGCACGAGACAGCATCGCAGCATGGCGAAACCACTGCCCCGCCGAAAATTTAGACGCTGCGATCGCCCTAGATGCTCGTGACCCAATTTGGACGATCGCGCCCGATCAGCAAAACTCGATTACAGCGATCGTTAACATCAACATGATTCATATTGCACCCTGGTCAGCCTGTTTGGGGTTAATGAGCGGAGCTAGAAGACTGCTTCCAGTGGGTGGAATTTTGTATCTGTATGGCCCCTTTAAGCAGAATGGCAGACACACAGCACCCAGCAATGCAGCGTTTGATCAGAGTTTGCAGGCACAGAACCCAGAGTGGGGAATTCGCGATCTTGATGCGGTGATTGCGATCGCCCAAGCGCAGAATTTAGCGATCGTAAAAATCTATGAAATGCCAGCCAATAATCTTTCGGTAATCTTGCGAGGGTGAAGATTAAAACTGGGCGTTGCTGAATGCAAGTATGAATCTGTCTATCGAGGCTGAATCCTTTCGCCCCCTAAATCCCCCAATTTTGGGGGACTTTAAGATTCTGGTT